>CAYGBF010000291.1:0-7409 GCA_964348035.1 uncultured Eubacteriales bacterium
CTTCCCCCTGAAGAGGCTAAGCTTCTTCCAGACGATGTCCTGCTCGAAAAACTCGTCTATGCTGTGGAATACCCGTATGTCTTTCTCGGTTCGTTTCCGAAAGACTATCTCTCCTTGCCTCTCGAGGTTTTGAGTACAGCGATGAGAGAAGGCCAGTGCCTGTTTTCAGTCATCAGGGGAAAAAAGCAGCTTCCTTATTTTATGGGCGTGGCGGATGGTTATCACGATCCTAAGGGACTTATCAGGATAGGAAACGAACGGGTCCTCAAAGCGCGGTTGGAGGATGCGCGGTTCTTCTGGGAACAGGATCAGAAGGTGCCTCTTAAGAAGAGGACTTCAGGTCTGAAGCACATCGTTTTCCAGGAGAAACTGGGTAACTACGAGGACAAAACCCAGCGCCTCAAGAAAATTTCCGCTTATGTTCTGGGAAAAACTGACGAGAAAAAGAAAAAAAAGGACATCATTCAGGCAGCAGAATTATCCAAAGTCGACCTGATGACAGAAATGGTGCGGGAATTTCCCGCCCTCCAGGGAAAAGTGGGAGCGTTGTATGCCCGCGAGGAAGGCTACCCCGCTTCCATCTGGAAAGCCATCTATGAACAGTATCAGCCTTTGAGCCTGGAGCAGGAATCCCCCCATTCATTCCTGGGGGCGGTCCTGTCTCTGGCCGACAAATTGGATTCCATCATCGGGGTTTTGGGGATCGGTATCCAAGTGACGGGCTCGAAGGACCCCTTCGGTCTCCGCCGGAATGCCCATGGCATATGTAGAATCATCCTGGACAGAAAAATGAGCCTTTCCTTCTCCCGTCTTTTGGATAAGGTTATCCACACCTACGGAGACAGACTGGAACTTTCCAAAGACGAGATCAAAAATACTTGTTACAAGTTTTTCTTGAGCAGACTTCAGTTCATGTACGAAAGATCGGGTTTCCGGTACGACCTGGTCAAGGCTGCCCTGGGCGCAGCCGACGATAACATCTACTATTCCTATCTGAGGCTCAAAGCCTTGGACAGCTTAAAAGATAGTTCCCATTTTGAGCCTATGATCCTGATTGCCAAGAGAGTGAACAACATCTTACGTGACCAACCAAGATACAGGATAAATCCTGATCTTTTCGTAGAGAAGGAAGAAAAGGAACTCTACACCACGTTCGAGATCATCAAGAAGAATATTCTTCCCTTGATCTCGAGAGGGGAATATTCTCGGGCTCAGCGGTTTATTTTCCGGATGAGATCAGTGATCAACTCTTTTTTTGATCACATCCTAGTCATGACAGACGATAAGCGCCTCAGACGGAATCGGCTGGCTCTCCTGCAGGAAATCAGCAAACTCCTGCTTAAAGTTGCCGATTATTCCCAAGTTGTCGTTTCCTGAATGATTCATAAAAAAAGCCGATACCTCAGAAATTACAGCAATATCAGGATAACATCCTGATATTGCTGTAAATTTTTTTTCATTTTGACTCAGGAATGTTTCGAAAAATAATCGGGATTTTTTACCTTTACCTGCCTTCGCAGGTACAAGTCAGGCGAGTCGGGGTAGGCCGGGTCGGGTTAACTGCGTCTGCTTCGTTGCGGCGTATTCGCGGTGATTCTGCCCCCGACCCGACCAACCACGCTTCATACGCCGACGCCTCACCCCGACCCGGCCTAACTACGGCAAACTCGACTCGTGAATAATCCAGGTTTTTCCTGATTTATTCATTACTTTTTTTATCGGAATCGAAACAGTATAACTTTTTCATTGAGGAGGAGTAGGTGATGAAAGCCAGAAAATATGCCGTTATTTCGCTTGTCGGTATCCTTTGCGGCTTGGCGGCCTTGCCGACCTCGGCAGAGGAAAAGATCCTTGATTCGCTAAAATCGATTGCGATTATCGAGCAAAAAGTTATGGTGCCCATGCGCGATGGGATCAGACTGGCCACTGATATCTACCGGCCAAGAACTGACAAGCCTGTTCCCGTTATTCTTTCCAGAACCCCTTATAATTTCAATTCCTGGGGTGACGGACAATTGAACACGCGCACCTACGACAGGGCCTACGACATCGTAAAGCGCGGTTACGCCTACGTGGTTCAGAACGAACGTGGTAGATATTTCTCTGAAGGAAAGTGGGAAATTCTGGGAGCACCGACGACTGACGGCTATGATGCTATTAAATGGCTGGCAGAGCAGTCCTGGTCGAACGGCAAGGTGGGATTGATCGGGTGTTCCTCTTCAGCGGAGTGGCAGATGGGAGTGGCCGCATTGGATCCTCCCGGACTTGCCACCATAGTGCCCATGGGATTCGGCGCCGGGATTGGACGTGTGGGTGAATTTTATGAACAGGGGAACTTTTATCGGGGCGGCGTCCACCAGCTGCTGATGACGTCGTGGCTTTACGACCACGGCTTTGTCCAGACCTCTTTGCGGAGACCGACCTTCCCTAAAGACATGTCTCGAGAAGAACTTGTCCGCATATCGAAATACTTCGATCTGGCGGCGGAGATACCGGAAGTCGATTGGTCAACAGCCCTCCGGCATTTACCCCTTATGGAAATTACGAAAAACCTCGGCGGGCCGAAAAGCCGGTTTGAGGAAATGATCACCCGGAAGCCGAATGATCCGGCCTGGTATAAGGGCGGATTATTCCATGATGACATGCCTTTCAGTGTTCCTAGCTTATGGATGATATCCTGGTATGATATCTCGATCAGCCCGAATCTTGCTTTGGTCAATTATGTTCGCAAAAACGCCAAGGATCCGGAAGTTGCGGATAATCAGTTTGTCGTCATCTCCCCGGTTCGCCACTGTGCATTCAGACGAGAAACCGAAAACACCATTGTCGGTGAACGTAATGTGGGGGATGCGCAGTTCGATTACGACGGGCTCACCTATAGCTGGTTTGATTACTGGCTGAAGGGAGAGGATAGCGGAGTCCTCAAAAAAACACCGAAATTTCAGTATTACACCATGGGGCTTAATAAGTGGCAGTTTTCGGATACTTGGCCGCCAGCTGATGCGAAAATGGTGAGTTTGTATCTGACCAGCCAGGGAAAGGCCAACAGTGTCTTCGGCGGCGGTAGACTTTCCACTAAAAAGCCAGGCCCGGAGGATAATCCGGACGCTTTCACCTATGATCCCAAATATCCCGTACCCATGCATGGCGGCGGCTTTTGCTGCATGGGTCCTAAATACCAGCCGGGGGCCTTTGATCAGCGGCAGTTGGAAACCCGTCATGACATCTTGGTTTATTCAACCGATCCTTTAAAGCAAGGCGCTGAAATCAGCGGGCCTATCGAGATTACGCTTTATGTTTCTTCAGATGCAAAAGACACGGACTTTACTGTGAAACTGCTGGACGTTTACCCTGATGGAAAGGCTTATAACTTGTGTGACACCGTTCAACGTGTCCGCTATCGTGAAGGCTATGACAAAGAGATCTTTATGGAAAAAGGCAAGGTCTACAAGCTCCCGGTCAGTTCCATGTCGACCAGCAACTATTTTGCCCCGGGACACCGCATTCGCATAGAAGTCTCCAGTAGCAACTTTCCTAGGTACGCCCGCAACCTGAACACCGGCGGCAACAATTACGATGAGACGGAGGGAGTGGTAGCCCACAACAAAGTGCACCATTCAGCGGTATACCCGTCGCAGATCCGGATCTCGGTGGTTAAGAGGATAAAGTAAAGTATACTCTGACGTAAAAATTCGTTCTGATTATTCTTTTTTTGTTTTTGCTTCGGGATCTGCCTGCATCAGATTTTTCATGTCGACAGTCATGGTTTGTAATCCTTCATCCTGATCAATCGCCAACAATTTGAGCAGGATTTCTCCGATCTGGATTTCGGCGCCTGAGCGGACAGATTTCTTGTTGTTCCTGATAAGGGTGGAGGGTTTGATGACCACACCGTTGGAGCTGCCCAAGTCAAAAACCGTAAATTTTTTCTTGTCGTAGCTGACCTTGATATTAGCATGTCTCCGGGAGACTGTCTCAGAATTCAGGATGATCTCGCATAAAGGATCTCTTCCGATAACGTTGTTTCCGCATTGAAGTTCAAAAGCTTTTCCAGGCAGATCCTCGGTCTCTTTATTGCCTTGGATGATGGTTAGTTGAACGATCCTTTCGGCTTCACAAGACTCCTTCTTTTTTCGAAAAAGAACCATATCACTATCCTTTCTTTTTCTTTGTCCTCATTCGTATTTCTTTTTATGCTGTATGTCGATGTAGATCGAAATGAGCATCGTCAGAAAAAGGACAACAAACCCGATGCCAAACAGGATTTCCGTTACGGTAAAAGCTCTAGAGTACCAAAGACTGGGTTGGATATCTCCGTAACCGACAGTGGTGATCGTGACGATGCTGTAGTAGAAAAGATCGAAGTAGGGCAGAGAGGAGGGGTGAGAAATGATGAAAGCTTTTCCCTGGCTTGTCTGTTGGAGACCGTTGAAAATCGTGGCAAAGCTTATGATTCCCCCAACAAACTTGATCAGAGCACCGACGATCTCCTCTCTCATCTCGCGGACATTGGTGATGTCGATCATGCCTCTCTTCTTAGCCAGTTTTTCGTGCCCGAAGACGGACAGGAATATATCGCCGGCCAAAATGAAAATATAGAACAGAGCAATAACGATTCCGAGGACAGTAAAGAACTTCAGCGGGAGATAAAGGAAAATGATGGGCACTATCCAGAACAGAAAAAAATGACTTCCGATGGCCGCACCCTCTCCCAGCTTGTCGGCTATCCTGAACTCCAGAACTGAGAGAGAATTCAGAAGTAATACCCAAACCCGAAGCATCGTTTAATTTTTTGAGATAATACCAGAAAACGAAAGAATTGCCAATATGTATCTTAAAATAGGAAATAATTTTGGTAGTGAGGGGATTGAGCCCAGAAGCGGAAAAGGAAGTGATCAGCCCTCGATATCAAAATTTTCGGTTTTCTTTTCAGCCTCTCCCTCTTTGGGCGCAAACTTCTGCTCCAAAGCGATGATTTTCACCAGATTACCGGGGTAATTCTGCTCTTTCTTTTCCCCGTAAGCATTGAACTGGACGCCAATCTGGTGCTTATAGCTCTGGCCGGCTGCGAAGGAGGACCAGCGGATGATTCCTTTTTGGGCTAAAGGGATTTTTTCGCCGGGAACCGAAACCTGCAATTCAATCTTACTGTTGATTTTTAATTCATTTTGGCAAAGAAAACGGAGACCGCCACGACTGATGTCGATGACAGGACAAAACTCCTCATCGAACTCAGTCTTAGAAGAAAGGAATCCTGTCTTCCTGTAGCTGACAGTCGATCCTGGGATTTCAAACCTGACGCATAACCTTCGTTCTATTTCCTTTTGTTCCATCCGGGCCTCCGAATTTGATAGCGAGTCGGACCGTCTTCCTCGATGTCTCTCAGGAAGCATCCTTCTTTAACACTGAACCTCTCTAAAAAAGTCCTCGCTTTCCTTATGCTGCCTCCAATATATCAAAATCGATAATCAAAAGTCAAAGAAAATCAAATGACACCTTAATCTGTTTTTCAATCTAAAAAAGGCCTGAAAAATTTCCATAATATTAGTCGCGAATCTCTTGGGTCTATTCACGTTATCTGGAAGAAAGAAGGACATTCTTGGCTGAAGCACCCTATATCATAAAGGACTTCTCATGATATTGTCTCTTTATTATCTAAGCGTTCCTTCGTAATGAGCTGTAAGCTGTCGTTTTCGGACATCCTCGGGTGTGTAGGAGGGAAGAAGCACCGGAGCAATCCTGTCGGTTTTAACCTTTGCTCTTTTTAACTCTTTCTCGTATGAATCCACATGATCTAAAGATAATCGACCGAGCACAGCAGTCTTTGCGTATCCGGCGGCCTGGATCCCGGCTCTTCGTCCGAAGACGTTATAATCCAAAACAGAATTGCCCATCAAGCGGTTCCTGCCGTGAACTCCCCCCGAAACTTCGCCGGCGACGTACAGGCCTGGGATGTTAGTCTCACATTTATCGTTGATCTCGATACCACCATTCTGGTAATGAAGAGAAGGATAGACGAGCATGGGTTCCTCTGTGATGTCAATTCCGTATCGGATGAACTGGCGGTGCATGGCGGGAAATTGCTTGTTGATGTATCCTTCCCCTTGGAGCATCTCGATCAGAGGAGAATCCAACCAGATTCCGACTCGACCGCTGGGGGTCTCGATTCCGTTTTTTTTCTCCAGGCATTCTCTGATAAAGGCCGAGCTCTCGACATCCCTGGGTTCCCGGGGAAAGACGAAAAGTTCACCGTTCTTATTCAGAGGCTGACCACCAGCTCCCCGAATTTTCTCGGTGATCAGAAATCCAGCAATCTGTTCTGGAAAAACAGCTCCAGTGGGATGATACTGGACTGAATCCATGTACATCAACTTAGCTCCCATTCTGTAAGCGATGATCAGGCCATCGCCGGTAGCCCCGTAATGATTCGTGGTGTCAAACCCTCTTATGTGCAACCGGCCGTAGCCCCCCGTCGTGATGATCGTGGCCTTGGCTTTAACCGTAAAATATTCTTCGGTCTCCAGGTTGTAGAGCACGCCACCAGCGCATCGCCCTTTACTGTCCGTTATTAATTCCACACTCGGCATGAATTCGAGGACTTGGATCTTGTCCGGATGGTTCCTGACTTCATCCATCAGAGTTCTCATGATGATCGCTCCGGTGTAATCCCGGCAGGAGGTCATCCGTTTTCGGGACGTCCCCCCTCCATGGAGAACCTGAAGGTTTCCATCCTCGTCCTTATCCCATACGACTCCCAGCTCCTCCAACCATTTGACGATCTCCGGCCCGTCTTCTGTCAAGGCGCGAACAAGGTCGGGTTTGTTGTCGAAATGTCCTCCGCCGATAGCATCTAAATAATGGCGAGGGGGGGAGTCTTGGGCCGTCACAGCAGCCTGCATTCCTCCTTGAGACATCATCGAGTTGGCATCCCCGAGGCGGAGTTTGGTCGAGATAATGGACTTGGCTCCTTTCTGCATGGCTGTGATGGCAGCCGCGCATCCACCTCCACCACCTCCGATGATAAGAATGTCTGTTTCATAATCAGGCTTGGTCAGGTCAAACATCTCAGGTTGGATACGGGAGTGAGATTCCAGAATATCGGCTACTTCCGTCGTGATAGACTCACCCTTGTTTGGACCCACCCGAACCTTACGCCTTGATTCAGGCTTGTAATCGGGATGGAATCTAGTCAGGACGTCCTCCCGTTCGTCAGCGCTCATCGGAGGAAAGACGGGCTTTCCTGATTTGGCCATCTCAAACCTCTTTTGACGCGATTGAGCCACCTTGCTCAATGAACTTTGCATATATTCTGGATACATCTCAAACTCCTTCTTATGTTAAGGTTAGACCCAATGTTATCCCTATTCTAGATTTCTATCGTAATACTTCTGTTTCATGTTTTCCTGCTT
>CAYGBF010000292.1:0-6932 GCA_964348035.1 uncultured Eubacteriales bacterium
AACTTGGAGGGGGAACTGACTTCCCCCTTCCAACGTTCACCCGATTTACATCGGGTTCTCTGCCTCCCCTTCTCGGGCGGGGCATGAACCCACGCCCTGCGACCAAGGGGGCATACCCCCTTGGATCCCCCGACGATCGGTTCCCCGCGGCAAGCCGCGGGGCATATAAATCGATCATCAAAAAAGCAAAAATAAACACAATCAGAAGTGATCCAAGAAATCCTTGAATTTGAGCATCTCGGCCTTCTTCTTGACGCGATAAATAAAGTAGCCTATAAACAGGTTTCTCATGTAGGCAAAAAACCAGCCAAAAAGGAATCCCCAGAAAAAGCCGTAAGCGGAACCGATAAACGCCCCTTTGACTGTCACGGTGTAACCATAAAAATACTGGCTGAGAAGGTGAAGGTGCAGGGTTGGACCAGCTTCTCCTCCGTTCCTGAATATCAGGAAGATGGTCGCCAGGAAAAGGAGAAGGCCCAGAACCGCCCCTGAGGCCGCAGCCAAGGCAAGCTTATCCATCTTAACGAATGCCTTGGCGATGATTCTTTCCCAGGCAGCCCTCTCTCTCGGTTTGACGCGGATTTCCTCTTGGTATTCTGCTTCCTCGTTCACCTGCCATAAATCATGGTTTGCGCCCAGGATGTTTTCCGCAGCCTTAACACCTGTTAACATGGAATGATCTTGATTATTGTACTTATGCTGGCCGTTTCTTCCGATGAGTTGGAAATTGTCGATTTTAGCGAAGAATCGACGGATTATCTCGATCGATTGTTCGGAATTGGAGTCGTATATGGGATATGCCTTGGGCACTCGCACTACCCTCCCCTCTTCTATATCTTCTGCTTTGGCAAAACCAAGCGATTCCAATTCCCGCTTTCCGAGCTCGATCAGCTGATCATCAGTCATGTTCCAGAGTCTGTCTCCCTCAAAGCAAAAATATTCCAGCCCCAAACAGGTTTTATCCTGATCAGGAACCATGTAAGGACTCCAGTTTTTGAAGTTTTGGATTCTGCCGACTTTAACATTGGGGTCGTGTATATATATCCAATTATCAGGGAAGAGATGGCTTTTGTTGATAATGAAAGCGACGGTGAGAAAATCCCGGTATTTAAGATTACCGGCTGCATCAAGAACATTCTCTGGTACAGAGGGCTTGAACATCGGTATCAATTCCTTAAGAGGCATACTGCTTATAAAGTCGGTCCCAGAAACCACCTCCAATCTATTGTTCCGTCTGACCTCGAGAGCTTCCACCCTGTCCTCAGACCAGAGGATTCCTTCCACTCTTGCCCCCAGCCAGACCCGAGAGCCGTTGTCCTCTATTCTGTCTGCAACCGCCTTCCACATCATTCCAGGGCCGTATTTTGGATAATTAAATTCCTCGATAAGGGTTTTAATGACCTTCCTTTTGTCTCCTATCCTGTTCGAGGATTTTATGAGAGCGTTTTTGAGAGCGGTCATGAGAGAGAGACCTTTGATTCTTTGCGCTGCCCATTCTGCTCTAATTTCCGTACACGGTATCCCCCAAACTTTCTCCGTGTAGGTCTTGAAAAAGATGTTGTAAAGTCTCTTCCCGAAACGTTTGGAAACCCAATCTTCGAAGTTTTTTTCTGGCTTGGCTGATGTCAATTTTGCCCGCACATAGCTGGCTACTATCAGGAAAGAATTCCATAGGCCCAGCCCGAAAAGAGCATTGAAGGCACGCAGAGGATAATAGAAGAATTTTTTGTTGTAGTAGATTCGCGAAAGCCTTTTGCGTCGGAGAAAATCATCAGAGAGCACCTCCTGCCATATGTTATCCACTTCTCTAATCTTGGTAAAAAACCTGTGCCCGCCGATATCGAAATAATAGTTCCGGTAATTGATCGTCTTTGATAAGCCCCCCATGGTTTGATCTTTTTCAAGGACCAAGGATTTGACCTGAACCTTAGAAAGCTGGTAGGAGGCGGTTAAACCAGCCGGACCACCACCGATGATCACGACTTTCTTATTCTCTTGAGAACATCCCATTTTTAGCTAGCTCAGAAAAGAGATTACTATTTGATGCCTTCTTATGATTTGACTATTTTATTAGTAAGATACGAATCATACTCTATCCGACTCGTCAAAATACCGAAAAATATATGCTACCGCCCTTAGGAATTGATGCAGAAATTCCTTCTTTATGATCTGATTCGATTTTTAGGGCGCTGAGTAAGTTAAGCTATTCCTGTTCACTGCCCACGAATAATTGAATAAAAAGATGTATCTCCGGCGGAAATTTGATCTTAAAGTGCGCCTTAGATAAAGAATCAGAGAAGAAAATCTTGAGAAAAGCCAAAAAGGGAACAAGAGGCTGAAAAGATCAGAAATGAGTTCAAAATGGGGATGTTCTCTCTTGTATCTAGTCGAATTTTTCATCAGTTTTTAACCTAAAGATTCTATGATGAACAGGGGTGAGTGTCAAGGTGAATGTCAGGTAGCGAAATACTAGAAACAGAAGACAGACAGATCGTTGTCAATCCCTTTTTCTCGGCTCAGAGACTCTATCAGATGTTTGCGCACAGAGGCTGCGATCGAAACTCCAGACCTGGGTTTTTCCTTTCTGATGAACGAGTTCAAAATCTCTGTTACTCGAAAGCCATGCCTCAGGAACGAGTTCCTTGGCCCCATATCCAACGGTCCCTCTACGTTCCCCTAAAAATACATGGGAGATTCCTTCCCGGCAGAGAACTTCCCTCAGGCGAGCAGCCTCTCCCCTGCTCTCCCTTATTTCCAGAGCGATCCGCCTGAAGCTGTAACGATCAACCGAAGGGATACCTCTCTCTAATGTGTATAAAACTGGAGGAACTGTGTTCTCTCTCAATGTATAATAAGGCAGCCACCAACCCGCATCTGATCCGACCACAGTTGTTTCATCAAAGACAAGAAATCCATTGACTAAAAATCGGGCCTCCTTAGGGACGTTCGCTCTTATCCAATCGAAGACCTCCCGATCATTCGGCTCCACGGTCTGGAAAAATGGGTCAACGATGCGGAGCTGTGTCCGTATGCCAAGTCCTAAAAGGAGCAAAAGGCTGACAATGACTAGAATTCTTCCACTCTGAAAAGGGCTAAGGTCATCCCACAATTTTCCGATCAACCAGCCTAACATAAGGCCTATGGGTATATATAAGGCGATGATCAGAGCGAAGTTGGTGATCCATCCTGGACCACGCACTCCTAACAGATAAGGATTTGTAAGGAGAAATGACAGCAGGCACCAAATCATTACCGGGAAGACTAGACGAGGCCTTTTTCGAAGGGCCAGTATAAGGGCTACAAGCCCAAAGATCCAGAATAAATCCGAAAAATAGGCATCCGTGTTTTTCCAAATAGCGACATCCCCTGTGATGTAGGATTCTTCTTCTGCTACCGCCATTCTCTTGAAAACCAACGGGATACGGCCTTTTAAAACGATCAAAGCCCAGGGGAAAACCGAAAGAGCCGACAGAATCGAAGCTCCACAAATTTCACCCATTCTGATTAGCCAGTCTTTGAGACGCTTCCTCAGCTGCCACAGCCCCCATAACACCCAGCTAATCGCTCCTAAACCCACGACAAAAGCAATGCTGTAATGAATGAGGGCAACTCCTGCGAACAAGATGAAGATGAGCAGGAGTGTCCAGATGGACGGACGTTCAGCATCGGACCACCACTCATCGAAAAACCAAAAGGCAACAGGCAGAATAATCTGGCTCGTTAGCTGGGGATAGCGTCCCCAGTTCATATAGAAGGCAGGTATCGGCGACAAAAGACCTGCGACAATCATGGCCGCAATCCCAGCCCAACGACTTCCTGTCAGACGCACTGCCAAAGAATATAAGGCCAGAATAGCCAAAACGTTCATAACCTGCCCGGCCACAATAACTGCTTTGGGAGCCGCTAAACCGCTCACCCAGGCCCAGACTGCCACCAAGGAATGAAAACCGAAATGATAGGTAAAGCTGGAGATAGGAGCGTACGGTTCCCATGATTGGAAGAGGCCTCCGTTGTCCACTATCAACTGGACAATCATGGTGTGATGGACTGAGTCTCCCCAGGCCGGAGCAGTCATATCATGAACGGCAGTTATACGTGTCACGAGCAATAAGACAACGACCAATGAGAAGACCAAGCTGTATGAACCGATCTTTAAGGCTCGTGAGGAATCTGTCTTTCTACCGAAAGCAGGGCTTTTCTTTACGGTTTTTCTGTGTTTCCAGACTAAAGCAAAAATGGCTAAAATCCCTGGGGCCCAGGCAAAGACACGTCCAGGGGATAAGCCCATGAGGTAGGACCAGAGGAAAAGAATCGGATAAATGGCTATGCTAATCCCTGAGGCCAGCCCAACTTTCTCACTCCATCTCAAAGGATTGCCCTTCCAGAACCAGGCGAGCAAAGCTAGGCCAGGCAGGATGTAAAGGAAGATAGCTATAAGCGAGCTTTGGAGGACCTCAAATCCTATGGATACAATGTTCTCCATGATTCTTCTGTGAACAGGTTGAGTTGCTCCATCAATGATTTGGAATCCAGCGTTTCGCTATTCAACGATGTGTGTTATTTGGGGTAGATTTCCTTTAAATTATGGTTTTTTATCTTATCTTGACGTTGTGATCATGTCAAATTTCGGGCCAAAATAAAATTCTTTATTCAAAAAGTCCTAACTTCCTCAAGAAACCTTCTGTTTTGCTTCCTGTTGTTTTATCTTGACCATATGCTAATATGAAAAGTTGGAGGTGAATATGCTCAAAAGATTCCAAGTTCTTCTGCCAGATTGGTTGGAAGACTATGTACGATATTTGACCGACAAATACGATCTGAGTTTTTCAGAAGTGGTCAGGGCTGAAATATGCTGTTCTATTATATCCTCTGTGGCAAGCCTCTACCCGGGTTATAAACCGGGGCTCACGATAGACGATATTCTCCAAAAAATTAAGGATAATAAACTATACGAAAGCACAAGAGAAGATGTCCACCGGATGATTTCATTACTGTATTTTGAGGCCAGGAAGGCGGCGGAATACAGGATGAAACAAGAGAAAAAGCTAGGCAAGAAAAAGAAATGAGACCATGATTTTACGGGACTGCCCCCCTCTCTTCAAGGATGGTTTTGAGATTCAGCCTGGCGGCTCTGTTTTAACCGAGGGGGTGTTTCGATTAAGTCCTGAAACCTGGGATGATCCCGCAGCGGATCCCAGACCGGATCCAGGTTTAAGATAGGAACGGAATAATTGTTGCCGCAGGGAATCGAAAACAGAAATTCTAACTGGTCAAGAGCTTGTTCATGCTCACCGACCACAGCGTATATCTTGGCCAAGTTCATCACGTAGCGGACTCCTTCGAAGGCATCCTTCGAGACAGGATAGAGATTCACCGCCCGTCTTCCCTCCCGGATAGAATCCTGTTTGCGGCCAGAATAGGCGAGAGTGAGGCCCAGGGGAGCGTAGAGTCTCGTATCCTCACCCCGCTCGCTGATCAGTTTCTCCAGCTCGAGCCGGGCCGATTCAGCCCTAGACTTCGCCAGAGCAGTCTCATCCATGGCGTGGTAAACCGAGGCCCTGGCCAGATCGATCGGGATGTAAAACTGGGCCTCCTGGAAAGACTTAAAAGGTGTCGCAGCGAGGCGGTCCAACACTTCCTGATAATTCCGCTCGAGCATACCGAGGAGATACCAGTTGTAATCGGTGAGAACGTGCGGAGGAAGCCTCTCTAATCGAGCTCGAGCTTGCTCTAGATCTCCCTCAAGCATAGAGAGTCTCGCAATCCCCAGCTTAGAATAATAAAGTTCGGGGCGGATGCTCAAGGCCCGTTCGAACCATTCCTCTGATTTGTCGTATTCCCATATCCAGGCATATACCCGACCTAAAAGGTGGGCAGCTTCCCAAGATCGAGGATTGAGTTTAAAGGCCTTTTGATAATTGGCTAAGGCGTCCTCCCATCTGCCGAGCCGCATCTGAACAAATGCGATTCCCCTCGGTGATAGGTTAGGCCGAGTTCTCTGGACTGATTCATAGATTTCGAGTACACGATCATAATCCTGGGTTGTCCTTATCAAATAATTACCCAATCTCATTTTGACTTCTGGCAAATCTGGCTCAAGAGCCACGGCTCCATCCAGGGCCTTCTTGACCTTGGCCAGACGCTCATCGCTGCGGTCCAATCCGACGTTATAAACATAATTGTGAACATCGTAAAGAAGGAGATAAGCCAATAAGAAATCTGAGTCCAGTTCGATGGCCCTCTCGAGAGAGGCAACCGCTCTTTCGTTCTCCTCCAGACTCTGCTGGAGATATCCTCTTCCCCAATATTCATGAGCTCGAAGGTAATTATCATATGCCTCGAGGTTATCCGTGGGTTTGGCCATGAGAGCTTGACGTTCAGGCTCAAGGACTGTGATGTCCAGTTTTTTCGTCACTTCCTCAGAAATCTCGGACTGGACAGAAAAGATGTCTTCGATGAACCGGTCATAAACCTCAGACCAAAGTTGGGTGTCATCCGAGACTCGAATCAGCTGGGGTGTGACCCGCACCCGGCCCCGGTTGTCTGGAGTACGATCCCAGCGCACAGTCCCCTCAAGGATATAATCTACGCCCAATTCCTCGCCGATCTGTTTGGCTGACTTAGGCGTATTCTTATATTGTTTTGAACTGGTCCGAGAGATAATTCCGAGCCCGTGCACAGCCGACAGACGGCTGGTGAGCTCCTCGGTGAGCCCCTCAGCAAAATAGTCATCTTCGGGAGATCCCAGATTCTCGAAAGGCAAGACCACCAGCATTTTTGGTTCAAATAGGGGCACTGGACCTCTCCTCCCCAAGTAGTAATCACTCAATATTGACAAACCTACCAAAACAATCACAGCGGCAACCACAATCCAGACCAAGCCAGCTTTTTTCTTGAAAATCGTCGCCGCGACAGATGTTTTTTTGGGAATG
>CAYGBF010000293.1:0-4137 GCA_964348035.1 uncultured Eubacteriales bacterium
AAACACCTGCTCCAAGGTTTCCCCCCGGATCACACCACACTGATGAAAGATCGCATCGTACACACGATCAGATCCGGCCAGAGATCCCGTGTGGGAAGAAGCCGCTCTCGCACCGAGAAGAGTCCGGCCAGCTTTTAGGGCGATAACCGGCTTGGGATGGGTGGGATGGCTGGTGATATCTCGGGCAATGTTGATGAATTCCCTCCCGTCCTCTAGATCTTCAAGGTACATCAAGATGACATCCGTTTTGGGATCGTTCTTGAGGTAGAGGAGAAGATCATTCTCATTCACGCCGGCTTTATTCCCCAGGCTGATAAACTTGGAAAAGCCGATATTCGCTTCTCTCGCATAATCCAGGACGGCCACGCACAACGCCCCGCTCTGGGAGATGAATGAGATATTTCCCTCTTTAGGCATTGTCGTCCCGAACGTGGCGTTTACAGAACTTATTGTGTCTGTATTCACCACACCCAGACAGTTGGGGCCAACAACAGAAATACCATAGTGGCGGGCAATTTCGAGCGTCTCTCTCTCCAACCGGACGCCGTCCCCTCCGATTTCCTTGAACCCGGCGGAAATGATGATGGCTCCCTTGATGCCGATCTCCCCACACTCTTCCAACACTCCCGGAACCAGGCGGGCGGGGACAACAATCACGGCCAGATCGACCTTATCAGGAATATCCATCACGCTGGGATAGCTCTTGATTCCCAGGATTCCCTTGGCCTTGGGGTTGACAGGATAAACAATTCCCTGGTAGCGGCTGTCGATGACGTTGGCCAGCAAAGATTGGCCGACGCTGCCCGGCTGACGGGAGGCACCGATAATCGCCATCGATCGAGGGTAGAAAATCGATTCGAGGGGAGAGGGCTTTCTTTTCAGACTGTTCATTCTTTTTCTGAACTCTCTGTGCCGGCGGCCTTGAGAAGGCTCTCCAGGAACTGATCCTCCGGTACGGCTCCCTCCAACGGGACGTCCTCGTTAAAGACCGTCTTGGGCACACCGAGTACGCTGTATTTTTGGACGAGATGCGGAAATTCCGTCGATTCCACCATATCCGCTCGTATCCTATCGCTCTCGAGGGCAAATTGATGAGCTAAACGGACAGCCAAATGACAGTAGGGACAAGTCGGCGAGACAAAAACTTGAATATGGATGTCTCGGCTGAGGCCGCTCAAAGCCTCCTTTGATTTTTGACTCAGGCCCGTTCTTCCTTTCGAGACATCGACAATGGCCTCGATGAGGCTCGTGTATTCGTACCCCGATGGGATGCCGTAAAACCGGATTCCGGAATCTTTTTCCCCCTGGACTGCTACGGCCGGAATCTTATCGATGCCGAAGGAAGAAACCTTTTCCCTATCGCCTTCGAAATCATAGATTTCCAAATCTACCTTATCAGAGAGCAAGCTGATTTCTTCGACGAGCTGTCTCGTTTCTTTACAGAAGTGACATTCTTGCCCCTTCAAATAGTCCGGGACGACGAGGCGCCGAGGTTCTTGGGTGAACAGGACAAGAGTCACTCTCTTTTCAAGGTCTTCGTCGAACCTTTTCTTCGTGGCCTCGATGACTTCTTGGCTGAGCAAGTCCATATCCTTAACTCCTTGATTGATGTCATCATTTTAATTTTCAATGGTTGAAAAATCAACCGCGAAAACTCAATCTGACGTTTATCCCCGTGGGCGATAAGCAGGCTTGAGGGAACTCTCTGCTTATGTTATATTCATTCGTCTTATTATCACTGAATTAAATTTACAGGAGGCATTATGAGAAGAAAAATATTAATCGTGATGAGTGCTGTTCTGGGATTATTGGCTTTCCTATCCTATGCTTCTCAGGAAGCCCGCGTTCTCCGCTTTCCGACCATATTTGAGGACCAGATCGTCTTCACCTATGCGGGGGATTTGTACACGGTCGCTTCAACCGGAGGAACAGCCAGAAAGATGACAAACCACGAAGGGTTTGAGATCTTTGCCCGCTTCTCGCCGGATGGAAAACACATCGCCTTTACAGGAGAATACGACGGAAACCGTGAGGTCTTCCTCATCCCTCGAGAAGGAGGAATTCCCAAAAGATTGACATACACGCCCACTCTCGGCCGAGACGACATATCAGACCGGATGGGTCCGAACAACATCGTCATGTCCTGGATGCACGATAACCGACATATAGCCTTCCGCTCTCGAATGCGAGAATGGAATCCTTTCAACGGTCAGCTTTACCTGGCTTCCACCGAAGGGGGGAAACCCGAACAGATACCTTTACCGCGGGGAGGATTTTGTTCGTTCTCACCGGATGATAAAAAGATGGCTTATAACCGGATTTTCCGGGAGTTCAGGACGTGGAAAAGATACCGAGGCGGAATGGCCGACGATATCTGGATTTATGATTTCGAGACGAAAAAAATTCAGAACATGACCAATAATCCCGCCCAAGATATCATCCCGATGTGGAGTGGAGAAAATATTTACTTCCTGTCAGACCGGGATGAAGAGAAAAAGATGAATCTCTACGTCTATAATCTGCCGAGTCAAGAAACTCGCCAACTCACAGATTTCAAAGAGTTCGACATTAAGTTCCCTTCTTTGGGTCCTCAGGCTATCGTCTTCGAGAATGGTGGATTCATCTACCGTTTCGACCTTGCTCAAGATAAAGCGACAAAGGTTCCGGTCTTCATTTCTGATGATCTGACATCAAGCCGGACCAAGTTTGTCAGCGTCAAGGATCGTGTCACCAACTACGAAATCTCTCCGGATGGAAAACGGGCTCTGTTCGGAGCCCGGGGAGATGTTTTTACCGTTCCCGTAAAGTACGGCAACACCCGAAATCTGAGCCTGACGCCCGGTACCCATGAAAGAAATTCAAAATGGTCGCCGGATGGAAAATGGATTGCCTTCATCTCGGATGAGACCGGCGAGGATGAAATCTACATCATGGATCAGACTGGCTCGGGGACACCCGTTCAAATCACGACCGGAGCAGATACATACAAATACCAGATCTACTGGTCGCCCGATTCCAAAAAAATCCTCTGGGGAGATAAGCGTTTGCGGCTGAATTATGTTGATGTTGCGACTAAGAAATCCGTAGAAGTCGCTAGGGGAAAGTGGTGGGAAATCAGGGACTACACGTGGTCACCCGATTCCAATTGGATTGCCGATGCCCGGCCTGAACAGAATAACATGTCCAAGATTTACCTGTACGACTGTTCGAAGAAAAAAACCTACGAAGTCACCGAAGGATGGTATTCTTCTTATGCCCCGGCGTTCCATACAGGGGGGGAATACCTTTTCTTCGTTTCCGACAGAGATTTTAACCCGATCTTCAGTCGCACAGAGTGGAATCATGCTTACTTATCGATGGCCAGGATCTACTTTGTCACTCTTTCTAAGGACCTGAAATCACCCTTTGAGCCGAAAAGTGATGAAGTCTCCATGAAAGAGAAAAAGACCGAAAAACCCACACCGGAAAAGAAAGCTCCAAAGGAAGATAAGAAACTTGAATTCAAGGTAGATCCTGATGGCCTCGAGCGCCGTATCATCAGCCTCCCGATCGAGGTAGCGAACTACAGGAGTATAACTTCAGTCGGGGATAAAATCTACTACATGAAAAGAGGGGATAGGGATAGAAGGTTTTCGTTGAAGATGTATGACTTGGAAAAACGAAAAGAAACAGACCTCGGACAGATCAACGGTTATGAAATATCTACCGATCAGAAGAAGATGCTCGTTTCTAAAGACCGATCCTACGCCATCATCGATCTTCCTCAAGCGGCCATAAAGATCAAGGACAAGCTCGATCTCTCTCAGATGGAAGTCAGAGTGGACTTACGGAAGGAGTGGAACCAGATTTTTCAGGAAAGCTGGCGTCAGATGAAATATTTTTTCTACGATCCCGACATGCATGGTGTGGATTGGGAACGCATCCGCTTGCGATACCAGCCTCTAGCCGAAGCCGTCCAACACAGGGCCGACCTCACCTATATCAACGGCGAGATGATCGGTGAGCTTAACGTGGGTCACACCTACGTCGGTGGAGGAGATTTCCCAAAGCCTAAGAGAATCGATGTGGGGCAGCTCGGGGCTGAGCTCAGCCGTGATGAATCAACAGGCTATTACAGAATCACCAAGATTCTCGAGG
>CAYGBF010000294.1:0-5464 GCA_964348035.1 uncultured Eubacteriales bacterium
GGTTTACCGGACCAAGGACGGCGGGAAGACTTGGAAAAAAGTGCTGTTTGTCGATGAGGATACAGGCTGCTCAGACATCGCCATGGACCCTAGCAACCCGAGAATACTGTTTGCCGGGACGTGGCAGGTTGTGATCAAAACCTGGGGCCGCTGGAGCGGAGGTCCGGGAAGCGGCGTCTTCGTCTCGAAGGATGGAGGCGACACCTGGAAGAGAATCGAAGGACACGGACTGCCCGCCTCCCCACTCGGAAAGATTGCCGTCGCCGTGTCCCAGAGCAATCCCAACCGCGTTTATGCTCTAATCGAGACGGGAGCGCGGGGTTCACTCTGGAGGTCTGATGATGGGGGAGAGAATTGGAGATGTGTGAGTCACAATCGATTGTTAAACGAACGTCCCCATTACTACACGAGGATGGTCATCTCACCCGAGGATGAGAACGAAGTTTACTTCCCGTCCAACAGCATGAGCGTTACCTACGATGGAGGCGAGACGTCTTCGCTAATCCGCTGGGGAGGGGACAACCACGACATGTGGATCGATCCCAAAAACGCCGACCGGATGATGATCGCCAACGATATGGGAGTGATGATCACCACCAACCACGGCCGGGGCTGGAACCGGATCGTCCTCCCAGTTGGTCAGATGTACCATGTCTCTGTCGACACCAATATTCCCTACTATGTGTTGACTAATAAGCAGGATGGGCCTTCCTACCGGGGACCCAGCAACAGCCTCAGCGGCCGGGGGATAAGCTCTGGAATGTGGAGGACAGTGGCTGGCTGCGAGTGCGGTTTTGCCTACGCCGACCCTGTCGATCCCAACATCATCTGGGGCGGATGCTACAACGCCGGACTCGACCGGTTCGATCTGCGAACCGGTCACAACCGTTCGGTCCGGGTCTGGCCGAAATCCCCGATGGGATCTCCGGCCGGACTCCTCAAATACCGGTTCAACTGGACCTTCCCGATCGCCATCTCGTCTCATGACCACAACAAAGTCTACGTAGGAAGCCAGCATGTCCACATGACGACCAACGGCGGCCAGAGCTGGACGGTAATCAGTCCCGACTTGAGCCTCAACGACCAGAGCCAGCTCGGGGATTCGGGGGGGCTGACCCATGATAATCTGGGGGTTGAATACGGCTGTATCATATTCGCGATTGCTGAATCCCCGCTGGAGGAGGGCTTGATCTGGGCCGGAACCAACGACGGCCAGGTCCAGCTGACCCAGGATGGCGGGAAGAACTGGACCAATGTCACGGCGAATATTCCAGGACTGCCGCCCCTGGGAACAGTCAGCAACATTGAGCCTTCCAGGTATGATGCGGGTACCTGCTACATCACGGTCGACCTGCATCAAGTCAACAATCGCGATCCTTTTGTTTACAAGACGACCGATTACGGGAAAACCTGGAAATCGATAAGCTCCGATATCCCGAAGAGTGTGTTCAGCTATGCCCACTGCGTCCGTGAAGATCCGGTGCGGAAGGGGCTCCTCTACCTAGGAACCGAGAATGCCCTCTACCTCTCCTTCGATGATGGAAAGAATTGGATCCCACTCCAAACCAACATGCCTCATGCTCCCGTGCACTGGCTGACCATCCAAAGCCATTTCAACGATCTGGTGGCTGCTACTTACGGTCGCGGGATATGGATAATGGACGATATAACTCCCCTTCAGCAGCTCACACCGGATGTTCTCGAATCAGGAGCACATCTTTTCTCTCCGAGGCCTGCCTATCGCTTCCGGAATGTGACCCGCAGCGAGGGTGTTCGGAGCGATCAGAGTGTCGGGCGGAATCCCCCCTACGGGGCGTCTATCAGCTACTATTTGAAGGATGCGATACCTGGAAGCCGGGCGGAGATCGCGATCCTGGATGCGGAAGGTCAAGCCATAATGACACTCAGCGGGCCGGCTGCTGCCGGGATTAACCGGGTCTGGTGGAATCTCCGGCATGAGTCACCACAGCAGCCACGACTTCGGACCAAGCCCCAGGGAAATCCCCATGTCTGGGAAGAAAAAAGGTTTAAACGATACGTCCAACAGGGATGGATGCCTCTGATGAGCTGGGGGATATGGGGTGGGCTGGTCGGACCTTTGGCTGTTCCCGGAACATACACTGTGAAGCTTTCCGTAGGCGAAAAAGAATTCAGTCAGAAGCTCATCGTCAAGAAGGATCCCCACACCGCCGGAACCGAAGCCGACATCCAGGCCCAGGTGAAAAGAGCCCTCGAAATCCGAGACGACATCAACTCTGTAGCCGGCTCGATCAACCAGATCGAATGGATCCGGAAGCAGGTTTATGACCTGATCGATGTCTTAAAGCAGGAGGAGGGAAGAGGTTCGATTATCGAAGCGGCAAAAGAGCTGGATAAGAAGTTCGTGGAGGTAGAAGGAAAATTCTTCCAGAAGATACTGGCCGAGGGTGACCTTAAATCCTTCCGGGCACCAGTCAAACTCTACAGCCAGCTGGCCCTTCTTGCCGGGGATATCGCCAACGGCTCGGCCGATTTTCCGCCCACAGACCAGCAGGTCGAAGTCCATGAAATGCTGAAGGAGGAGTTGGCTATCGCTTTGGGTGAGTTGAATGGGTTGATCGACAACGAATTGACGGCGTTCAACACATTACTCAAGGATAACGATATTCCCAACGTTATCGCTTTTAGAAATTGAGACTGAAGAAAAGGGATTAGATTTTGGGATTAGGACATCAGGATAATTTTACGAAAGGGGGTCAGACCGACTTATCTGATATAAAATAAACAAGATAAGTCCAATATCGGGTCATTTTTCTGCTTTAAAACGCCCATTTTAGGGTCAAAAATAGGCCTCTAAGCAATTTCGGGAAGCGAAGAATTAGGACTTACCATTGAATCAGGATGTATAATTGTCCTAATTCAAGGACTCCATTATTTATTTCACCGGCCCGAGGTAGCGGTCAAGCCAGACCAGAGTCTCCTTGATGAATTGGTTCCTGGGAGGGATATGGTCAGTCTCGTACAACTTCAGTTCCTTGTGTTCGTCTGGAGTTCCTAGAAGATCAAACATAGGCTTTATCGAGGTCTCATATGGGGTGCTCACATCGTATTTGCCGTTTAACATCAAGGTTGGAGTTTTTACTCGGGGAATATAATTGATGGGATGGACTTCAGGGCGGCCCCAGTCTTCGAGGCCTCCTCCCACTAGAACGCTTGCTTTAAGACGTTGTTCCACGGCCGTGATGATAGGCCCGAACCAGCCACCCCAACTCATTCCGAAGAAGGCAAACTTGTCGCTGTCAATATCCTGGCGGCTCTCCAGATAGTCGATGGATCTCCTGAAATCTTTGACCAACTGAATCTGACCTTCAGTGTACAGGTGGGAATCGGGATCGGCAGATAAAAATGCATCATCTCTGCGTTCCATTGTCCCTTTATAGACAGGATAGAGGACAGCCCGGCCGTTTTTCACTATAAAAGAAAGGAAAACCTTAAATTCCAAATCGCTTTCAATGTCTTGACTCGAAATCCGAGGCACCGCTTGTGAGCCAGGGAAATAAATGACCGTCTGATAAGGAGGGGCTGTATTTTTTGGCAGAAAAAGAATTGCTATGACCCGCTCACCACCGTAGGCAGCATCAAAGGTAATCCGCTCTTTTATCCAATCTTCAGAGCTTTCATCTCTCGATTCCAGTTGGGTATTCAGATCAGTTTTATCATAAGAGAACTGCTCTTTGTAAACTTGATAAATAGAATCCGGGACTGGTTCTACTTTGTAGAAATCTTTCTTTACACCTAATTCTAACATACTAAACGAAGATTCGGGGATTCTCTCAGGATCAGGATACAGAGCACACCGGAGTCCGTTTTTCGAAGAACGGTCAAAGGGAGCAGCTTGACTCATTTCCGCGAACATGTAAGTGTTATCGGGCCAGGCGCCGCCCCTAATCAATCTCCCTTTCTGGGTTTCGTTAAAGCACCACTCTCTCACATTCCCCGCCATATCATAGGTGCCGTAAGAGGTAATGCCTGGAAGACTCCCCACCGGAACAGGGCCTTTGCCCTGAAAATTACTTAAAGGAGCAAAAGTAGCAAAACCTCCAAGTTGGTACCACATGATCATAGGAGTATATTCACCTCTGGCCATACCCCAGTGATGTCCTGTAGGCAGGCCTTTTCCGGAAAATTCAGCATAGGCCGCTGCCTCGTACCAGCTAATACCTGAAACCGGATAATCGCCCTGCCCCTCAAGATAATCTCCTGCCTGCCATGTCGAAGGGCCAGGCCTATTTGTTTGATCCACGAATTCGGCCATGGCCTCTTCCCAGGTAAGAACCCTTCCATCTTTGATAAATTCATGTTTCCAGTATTCCCTATTTCTGTACCCGCCTTTGTTTATGAATTCTTTGTACTGCTTATTCGTGACTTCAAACTTATCTATATAGAAATCATCCAATCTTCCCAGATCCGTTTCCGCTCCTGTTACCCGCACCATTCCCGCTGGGATGCTTTCTTTCTCATCTAACACTCTCTGGAGATTATTAGGAATTAATGTATTTTTTGGTTCAACAGCAATGTCCCAACTGGAAGATGCAGCCAAGACTGTCTCATAGCCTTCCTTTTCCATCTTCCATCTGAAGATTCCGATGGGCATCCTGATGTTTTCGAGAGGCGAAACACCTAAAAATTCCCATTTGCTGTCTGGAGCCTTGTATACTTTCACGTATATATCTGCACCCGGAGGCTCTGTTTCGATGTTTATGTTCAAGGAGTACTTTGAGAAGAATTCAACAAGCTTGGGATCTTTCCCGATATATTTTTCTGCTTTTACTGCCAGTTTATAAGCATCGGTGGAATCCCGCCAGCTTTCTTCGACGAGTCGATCGATCTCGGGGAGGATTTCTTCCCTGGCCCAGCGGATTTTAGCCTGACGGTCGAAGAACCAGACAGCGGCCACAGTGATGAGTGCTAAGGTAAGTGCCACGGGTATTGCGACCCTCGGCCTACCGAGGCGGCGGAGGAATGTCCGCAGGTTAAACGCCCCCAATTCCTCGGCTCGCAGAACATCCTGGTATTTCTTCAGGTCCGTTACCATCTCGGCTGCGGATGCATATCGGGATTCCGGTTTTTTCTTCATGGCGCGATTGATGATCTGCTGCAGTTCTGCGGGAATATCAGATTTAATTGTCTTGAGCGGCCTTGGTTCCTCATGGACGACTGAATAGAGGATCGATGCCTCCCGATCTCCTTTAAACGGCAGCTCCCCGGAGAGCATCTCATACAGAACCACTCCCAGAGACCAGATATCTGAACGATGGTCTACCTCTTCGCCCCGGGCCTGTTCTGGAGACATGTAGGCCACGGTACCCAAGGTCGTTCCCTCTCTGGGCAGGATTGTGGTTCCCTTGACCTTGGCCAAACCGAAGTCCATGACCTTGGCCTGGCCTTTCTCGGTGATCATGATGTTGGCGCTCTTGATATCCCT
>CAYGBF010000295.1:0-11032 GCA_964348035.1 uncultured Eubacteriales bacterium
GTCAGGTTTAAAATTGAGGATTTTACTCAAAATGAGAACGGCTTGGCTGAAGAAGATGAATCGTTCCGGATTGTCGAAATAATCTCCTTCCGGAGTTCCGTACAATCCTCTCCGGTCAAAAAACTCATCCCGCTTGATGAAATAAATCAGAAGATTACGCTTTATCTTGGTCAGGAAAACTTTTGTTTTGATGCTTTCTCCTTTGTAAGGAACATCGATTGAATTTTTCAGTGGTTCAGGTGTGAAGTAACCCTCCTCGACCGAACGATAAAAAGGCATCACCACTCGCACATCGTGGTCAAGGGTAGCCAGAGCTTCTGGTAAGGAAGCAGAAACGTCGGCCAACCCTCCGGTCTTGGCAAAAGGGTTCACTTCTGAAGAGGCAAATAATATTTTCATTTCTTTTCCCAACTCTTTAATAAATAGGGTTTTAATGTTTCAAAGGTTTGGGCCTGCTGGTCAATAACCTCTTCTGCCTGAGCTGTATTCATATCCTTGGTTCTATTGATGAAAGAGGCTACCCGAGCGTAATACAGGGGACGCATGATTTCAACCAGTTTTCCTCTGTCTCTCTTCCACCGATGGAAGGTGGCTGCGAAATCGTAGATAATCTTTGCCCAGTCTTCGGTCGGCATCAGAAAGTTTTCACTCTTTCTCTTTTTGGTTAAACTTTTCAGGACTGCAAAACTCTGCGGGTTAATGATCTTTTCCCAGAAGACGGAAAGGTTTTTAAACCCTTCCTTAAAATTTTTGATCATTCCTGATAGATCCACCTCGAAAGCTTTGGGCTCTTGTTCAACGATAGTCCCATAAGTAGGTACAGGTTCACTTCCTTGGATTCCCCTCCATCTATCTGAGTTCTCCTCCATCAATTGAAAAAGCGGATAGACCACTTGCCTGAACATCGGGCCTAAATTTTCAAGCGGGTCCTTGACATCATGCACTTTAGTCCCTAAATAGGCCTGACAGATAGATTTATTCTCGACTATCGCTTCCGTTGTCATCCAGATATCAATCCCGAATCGGGCAATATCTGTCATCCATATATCTCTCCCACAGTGAAAATAGAAGTCCAGCATCTTCTTAGAAAGACCAAAATCGCCACCTATGGGCTGGCGGACACGTTTTCCGTAGAGAGCTCTGATCAAGTTGTAAGCGATATTGTTGGTGATGGTCGCATCGTATTTATACCGTCTGTAGACAGGAGCGACAAAGTCATGACCATGGCTTAAGACTGGGTCGGCCAGGGCTCTCACCCATTCTGGGGTAATACTTCGCAGGTCAGAATCAAATAAGAGACAGACCTTCGCTTCGAGGAAAGTGGCGGATTCAAGAATCATCCGGAGGGCGCTTCCTTTACCAGGAATTCCACGATAGATAGTGACAACTTTTTCTATAAAGGGATAGACCGTTTTTTCTCGAGCCACCTCTCTCGAATCATCGGTTGACCCGCCATCAGAGATGATGATGACAACCCGGAGATCACGATAAAATTGGGCCACCCCTTCACTCACCATATCGATCACATATTCTAGAGTCGAATCGTTGTTAAAGCAGGGAATGCCGACAACCATATCCGCCCGATCAATCTTTTCCAGGCGCCTGTTAGCCCATCCCCTCAGGGCTGTGTGAAATTTCATTTTTCCTATTGAGGCATTTTAATCATATTCAATACAATCTCTTTCTTTCCCTTCTTGAAGAGGTATAACATAGGAAAATTATATAGTCAAAATAAGCCAAACGGCTTCCTCCTGAGTAAGCGAAATAAGGTTGATTTTAAGATCTAAGTCTTTATCTAATAAAATAATTTTCTCCTTATCTATAAAATTTATATGGAAAAACCAAATACCTTTTGACAAAAAACATCAGTTCTAATAGATTGAAATATTCAATTGAACTCGATGTTGAAGCACGTTGAATGCAGATTCATAAAGAAAGCAGAAACTCATAAGGGCTAAGAAAGGACTCAGCCATAATGAATTTAGCATCATTCATTAGCTCCGGAATATTCATCTGGGTCATCCTCCCGCTGCTCATCTTCCTGGCTAGAATCGCAGATGTCAGCCTGGCCACTATTCGGATCATCTTTGTTTCCAGAGGATTAAAATATAGCGCTCCGATCATCGGTTTCTTCGAGGTCATCATCTGGCTTATGGCCATCAGGGTCATCATGCAGAATCTCAATAATTGGGCTTGCTATTTCGCTTACGGGGCCGGCTTTGCTATGGGAACTTTTATCGGCCTTCAGATAGAAAAACGACTGGCCATCGGCAGTGCGATCTTGCGAATCATTACCCAGAAAGATGCCGCTGAATTGATAAATCATCTCAGATCCCAAGGATATGGTGTGACTATCGCGGACGCCCAGGGGAGCACAGGAAACGTTCATGTGATTTTTATGATCATCAAACGTCACGATTTAGAGAATGTCGTCGAGGTTATCCACAGGTTCAACCCGAAGGCCTTTTACACAGTCGAGGATGTCAGGGTCGTCAGCGAAGGCATCTTCCCGATGAAAAAGACCTCTCTTACCCATATCCCGGCTCTCGGCAGTTTCATGTTCTGGAGAAAAGGCAAGTAAACTTGAGCTTTTCTCACTATCTGTTTCCACCCGTGCTCAAGCTCCCCGGTTCAGGTTCCAGTCGTAGTGCAGGTACTCGGTTTGAATGGTTCGGTTTTTGTCCTCGATGAATTCCCGGGCCTTGTCGTCGGCGAGATAATCGTGGATGAAATCTAGGACTCCGCTTCGACCTCTAAAATCAGGCATGTACCAATGAAAAATCTCCGAGATTAATATTTTACCCTCCTCAGGGAGGACGATCACTTCTGATGAGTTGACAAAAGAGCGGGAGGCCTTGTCCAGTTGCTCGAAAATCTTTTCTGCATCGTAGTAGTCGATCGGAGCACAGGACCTGGACCCACAGACAAGCGCGAAGTGGATACGCGGATCTACGGGCGCCAGAATCATCGCTCTCCGTGGATCTGTGGCCACGAAGGGCCGCCTCAGGCGCAGCCAGTGTCTGACGTTTCCTCTCAAGATGCCGTGTTCGATATCATCAGGAGAGAAAGTGAATTCTCCGATCTTATACTTGATTTTCTGGAACAATTCCGGAGCTTCTTTTACCGAATCCTTTATCCCCAAGGTGATAATGCCGTCAACGACGATCGTGTTGTACAGGTTAATCCAGAAAGCCAGCTTTTCCTTCCTGCCTACGAGACCGGCCGGGTCAAAGTTCTTTAATCCATTGGTTAGTCTTCGATAGGTCTGAAAATCAGGCCCTTGCCTCAAGCCCTCGTAGTCCACTAGTCCGCGTTTCGTGTCATAATATTTATCCCTCAAGCGGCGAATACATCTCATCAATTCTGCGCCGATATCCTCTGAATCAACATCAGGCATTTCCTCTCCGTCATTCAGAAGCAAATCTCCAGGAAAAAGCTTCCTGATAGTTTTTTTCAAATCGATCTTTAATTCAGGACTTTCATAAAATTCCTCGACCAGGCCGATAAAAAGAGCCGCCGTCCAGCTGAAATTGTTACTTCCGTAACCCGTACCGTCGAAGGAATCGAAATACTCGTGAAACCCAAACCGGATCGGAAGCTGCAGGAGGTCTTTTTGTAAAGAATCTGCCTTGAGAGTGTAGCCGTAGCGGCGAAGTCCCTGGGCGAGCATCCAGTTGATGTTGATCCAGACGGGCCCCCGCCAGTAATTGATCCGGTCAAAATCTTCTTTCTGCGTATCGTAGTTAGGGATCGTGTAGCAGTTCCCTTGATGAAGAGCACAAAAAGAGGCGGAATTAAGGTGGTCATAAAGAGTCTGAGCCTGCTCGCGGGTGGGTGCTCCAGCCAGGAGAGGGATGAATCCAGCCGCTGTATCGATTTCGATCAGTTTTCCGGCCACGAGGTCGTAGGCATCGAAGATGCCGTGATCCTTGTGCCAGAGTTTACCGCGGATGGCTGCGGCTGTCTTTTTTATCCAAGAACGCGGCAGGTCCGGAGACTCCCCGATGATTTCCGCAATCCTGGCCAGGGATTCATTGGCCCGGCAGAGGATGGCGTTGAAAAGAGGATCCTGGATGAGAAAAGGGCAGTTTTTTCGGATGCGGCTCTCGTCATAATCATTCTGACGGAATAAATCGACAAGAAAGACATACCGGTCATAATCTTCACCAGAGGGCCTCATGTTCGGATCCACGCCGTGTTCAAGGTCGCGGCGGGTGTATTCAGAAAGTTTCTCTTTGTCAATTTTTATCCTCTTCAAAGGAACATCCCACGTCGGAGAATTGTCGATCCCCGATTCCCACGGATGACGGATATAGACCAGACCTTCCTGTTCGGGATCCCGCTCCCGGTAAAGATACTCGTGTTGAGCAATCAGCTTGGGGTAGATTTTCCTGAGAAAAGGAAGGACCCGTCGGGGCTTCCGGGCATTCTGGTGTATTTTCTCCACGGCAATGGCGTGGACAGGCGGCATGGTTATGCCCGAAGTCAGTTTATTCGGAGGGGCAAACGATGATCGTTCGGTCCGCCAAAAATCAGGCTCTGGAAAATAATGACCCAGCTTATCGGGATCGAACACAATCTGAGGAACCATGCCGTTAGACCATTGGGCCTCAAAAAGCGTTTCGATTTCTTGTCTGGCCTGAGACGTATCATAATAAGACTTCCCGATGGCGATAAACCCTGAATCCCAGTTCCACTGATGGGGGTACAGAGAAGGGGCGGGTTTCGTGAATCTGCCTGTCCAGTTGTCTTCGAGAATCCCTCTGGCTCTCTCAACATAATCGGCAAAAATCCTAGTCATTTTTCTCTCACAAACTCGGTACTTCTCTCAATCTCTAATAAATAACATAGCCAATGTCTCTATTCAAACGCGGATCAGGAAGAGAAAGAGAGTGGAAATGTTTGACACCCGTTTTTTCCTGTGATAAACCCACTACCATAATTCAGAGGAAGGACTCTCCAAGCTAAAAATTAAGATTAGGAGAAGACGTTGAAAAGTATATCCTTTTTCATCCTTATCTATTTCATTTCTCTGCCTTTGGTCATAGCGGCTCAAAGCTACACTGAGGAAAAAATTAAGGTTTTGATCGTCAAGAACCGCTCGGAAGGACCTGAGGTGATGGAAAAGGGCGGACTCCTGGAAATGCTGGCTGGCCTGGGGTGCGAAGTGGCAAGAATTTCCACTGTCGAACTATCACCAGAAGAAGACCGGCAGTACGGGGCCTGGAACAAAGCGGCCCTCGAAAGCAAACATCTGGGCCGACTCATATCTGAACACAAAAAAGATGAGTATTTTACGATCGGGCTTTTGACAAATTGTACAGATCTTCTGGGTATGCTGGCCGGACTTCAGCACCTCAAGCCTCCGCAACAACCGCAAGAATCAGACTCGAGAAGCCTACAGTCCGTCGGGTTGGCAGGACAAAAACCGCTGCGGGTCGGGCTGGTTTGGATCGACGCCCATGCGGATTTCAACACTCCCGAAACGACCCTCAGCGGAATGCTCGGGGGAATGCCGGTGGCAGTAGCAGCCGGGATGTGCCTGACTCGGTTGCGCTTGAAGGCAGGCCTGGACCCCGCCCTGCCGACAAAATACATCGTCATGGCCGGCCTCAGGGATGTGGACCCTTTAGAACAAGAGCTCCTGGACCGTTCACAGTGCGAGATGATATCTGTCGCCGATCTCAGATCGCTCTCCGAGAACATAAACCGCCAGATGAAAAGACTGAGCCGGTTGACAGAAATCATCTACATTCACATCGACATGGACGTGCTGATCCCCGAAGAAGTCGCCGGACACCCGCTCACAGCCCCGGCCGGTCCGACGAGTCAAGAACTGGCTGCGGCCCTGGACATGATGTTTCAGCACCAAAAAGCCGCGGCGATCGGCATCGCTTCCTTACCTTACGGAGAAAGAGATGAAGACTTGATATCCCTGAAGGCGGCCTATCGGCTGATCGAGGGTGCCATAAAGGGGATAAAAAAAAGAAAATAATAAACTTCCGCCAGGAAGTCAGCTCTGTTTTTTCTGTTCTAGACGTTCACGGAGGCTTAGACCATCCATCCAGGCAAGGCCGATACATTGGCCGACGGACCAGAATCTGTTATCAGGCATGGTTAACAGGAACGGTTTTATCTTCTCTGTATCGGGTTTGCCGTCGGTAAGATACTTCTCCTCTGAATAAATATTGACGATCTCTCCGATAAAAAAGGAGTTGGTCGGAAGTTGCAATTTTTTATAAAGCTTGCACTCCATGGTCAAGGGACAGATGCTGATCATCGGCGCCGCTTTAAGCTTTCCGTAAAAAACCTCGAACAGGATGGATTTGTCGACATCTCTCCCGGAGACGATCCCCGTGTAGTCTGTAATCTCGACCATGTCCACTGTGGGTATGTTAATGCTGAACTCTCCGGTCTCGAGAATGGTCGTATGAGATAGGTTGCGTTTACTGACACAAATACCGAGCATCGCTGGCTGAAAATTTGTCCGGGTGAGCCAATCAAGGGCCATGAAATTCGGCTTTCCTTGGTGGTGGGTTCCGAGAATGGTCTGAGTCCAGGGAAGACAGAACAGGTCCTTTTGAATGATGACTTTTTCCATAACCCCTCCTTCGAAAAGAATCCGAATCCTAGCTGATGAATTATTCCTCTTTATTAAATTTGAACAACTTATGTCCTAAATTTCTCTTATCCTCATTCCAACGTTTGACTAGATAGGATTTTTCGGCCTCGAACACTCTGACCACACTCTCAAAATATTCTTCACACTCTTTAATTTCCATATCTTTCGTCTTGTTGACAAAAGACAGGATGCGGGAATAATAGAACGGGGTCATCGACTCGACGATCAGCTCGTTAGGGATATCGATATTCCGGTAGGCGATGGCAAAGTTGAACAGGATTCTGGCCCAGAGGTCGCTCGGATAATAAAAATGTTTTTTGGGTTTCTTTTTCGTATCGCGAACAGCATCTAACTCCGGCTTGGGAATGATCTTTTTCCACACCTCTTCATACTTTTCAAACCCTCCGACATAGCTCGAATACAGAGCATCTGTATCCACGGGGACCGAGGGAGGATCTTCTCTGACCCCGAGGCCGAACCCGAAGATGTTGCTCGGCCAGCTCTCTTTTGTGTCCTTCCAGACATACTCGAACTCCATCATCAGGTCAAAAATAGTCATGATGACCTGGGTGAACATAGGACCGAGATGCTTCGACGGATCCTTGGTTCGGTGTGATTTAGGGGAACCCAGAAACGTCTGGCAGACCTTAAACCGGCGGGCGATGGCCACGGTTGTCATCCAGATGTCGATGCCGAAATTCCCGATGCTATCGTTCCAAGTCTTCTCGAGGAGGAAGGCATGGGCCAAGCTTCGCGAAAACCCAAAAGCTCCCCCGATAGGCTGGCGAACCCGGAGACCGTAGAGTGTCCTGAGCAGCGGGTAAGCGATGTGGTTGGTGATCGAACCATCGTATTTATGGCGGACATAGATCGGGGAGACATAGTTGAAGCCCGTGAACAGGGGCTCTCCGAGGTACTGAATCCACTGGGGTGTTATGCTTTTTAAATCCGCATCGATGACCACGGCGGCATCGGCCTGGAGTTCGACAACAGCCTCGAACAAATTCCTCAAGTTGTTACCCTTTCCTTTGACTCCTTTTGGGGTTGAAATATAGATCTTCGGAACGAGCGTGGGAGTAGTGAGAAAGACATCCTTCGTCCCGTCTGGAGAGCAGTTGTCGACGTTGATGATGACTGACTTCTTATCGGGAAAATACTCGACCAGACCCTCGCTGGCAATTCTTGTCGGGTAGGCGATGCTGTTGGCTTCATTATAAGAAGGTATGCCGACTATAATCTCTACCTCTTTGATCTTGGAGGGGTTTTCGACAATAACACCCATGCTTAACTCCTAAAGAATGAGAACTTTATTTCTGACATTTTATGAATTCTATGTCCAAAATTATTCATTTTGGGAAGAAAAGTAAAGAAAAAGCAAAAAAAAAATATCATTTCCCATCCCCCCTATCAAGCCGAGAACAAACTAAAAAAGGAAATGGTATCTTTTTTTAAAAGAGAGCCGGTCCTCCAAATATAGAATATCCCCTTTATACTGAACGAATTTTTAAGCTATTTTCAGGAGATGTTACCCAATCCTTCACATTTTAGCAAGAAATTCAGGGGTCTTCATATCTTGTCGAATGGCACATAGAGGAACGCCCCCCTTATTTGTCTTTAAGGCTGATGTCAGTCGTCCCGTTGTCGTAAAGGCCCATCACGGCTTTGATCTCGCCGTTCTCCTTGATGATTTTGAGGCGAAAGTAGTCGATTTCCTTGAACATGAACAGGTCTTCTGCGAGTGGAATCATTCTGTATCTGGGCCGGCCTTCCCGTTGATAGAAGAGACCATCGTTTTCAAAGGTGATGGTTCTAGGCCCGTATTTCCCAGCATACGATTCAAGAATTTTGGGATCCACTTTGATCAGATTGAGTTCGGCCTTGAGGGATTGAATATACCAATCGTATATCATTTTGTCCTGTTCATCTTTGGTATCGGTCGATAGCTTTTCCAGAGCTTTGATGTGGGCCGTCTTCAAGGCTTCTTCCTGAGGAACCTCGATGTGCGGTTTGACACCCACTCCTTCCCAGTTGGTTTCGGTGATGGGATTAATGGCCTTCCCTCGTGGGACGTTGATAAAAAAGTTATCATTGATGACCGCCGGTCCTCCAGGGTGAGCTCCGCCGCCCGTGGTTTCTCCGACGAGGGTGGCCCGTTTTAAATTTTTCAGGTTATAACAGAATTCTTCGGCCGCGGAAAACGTTCGCCGGCTGGTGAGCACATAAATATCCACTTCTGGAATTTTCCTTCCGGGAACATGAGGCAATGTCCAGAATTGTACGGTCTCATCGCTCGGACGCCAGTAAAACGTGTTCAAATGGATAGAATCCTGATCATAAAAGTAACTGGTAAGGAGTTGAATCATCTCCGGACTTCCGCCGCCGTTATTCCGGAGGTCAACGATCAGGGCGTCGCAGTTGGCCAGAAAATTCATGGCGGCCACGGCCGTTTCACCCGCATACTTGGTACCGGCGAATTGCCTCAGATCAAGATAGCCTATGTTCCCGCTCAGAATTTTGACTTCTTTGAACCCAAAATTCACCCTCCTCTGCGCTTTGAGCATCCGTTTGATCAGCTCTGGATCGTTACTGTTCTTCTCTCTTCGTCTGAGGCGGGCGACCTCTTCGGGATCGTAACCGACACGAATATGCCTATCCTTGCTTATTATCCTGAGGTCTCTGGCCAGCCGGTCGGCAAACTGAGCGGGCGATGTGATTGAGTCATACAGTCCTTTCTCCAATTTTCCGGCGATATGATCGCTCATCTTCTGGGCAGTTTCAGGGTAGATATAGGTAGAATTCAATATTTTCCCGATTCTTTTCACAACCTGCTCCTTCTCAGCCTTGTCGATCTTGATGTCCTTCTCCTGAGCTGAAATATTGACATTCAAACCGATGACCAGGACGATTATTAACGCGAGTTTAAAAACGGCGGTGATGTGACCTCCCCACAATTTCCACTTCTTCAAAACATCGTAATTTTTTCCTTTCATGATTCTCCTTTCTCCTTTATTCTCTGCTCCCCCCAGGCGGGATTAGATTGCAGGCTTCCATCATAAAATACGTCCGTTGATCCCCTTTGGTTTCAAAGTTTCTGCCTCGATGACTGAAAGCAGATCATCTAACAGGGCTTATCACCTGATCTCTGCTCTCAATTCCGAAAATTTGATATTTTTACTCTTCAGGGTGGTTCCCAGAGCCTTTTCCAGGCGGGCCAACGAGAGGTTGTAATCGATGACAGCCCTGAGTTCAGCGCTCCGGGCATCGGCTAGATCCCTCTGATACTGGAGGACAACATAATTGGTGGTTAATCCTACCTTTAATTTTTTATCCTCGGCCTCCAATTTTTTCTCGGCCAGCTCCCGGGCGACTTTGTAGGCCTGAACCCGCTTATAATCGGTTTGAAACGTTCGCACGGCATTCCGGATTTCCAGAAAAATCTGCTGTTCTTGATCTTTAAGCCTCAGCCTGGCCTGATCTAAACTTGCCTTAGCCTGAGAATACTCGGCCCGGGATAGGAATGTTGTCAGAGGAACACTGAAAGATACTCCCACAGACCAATTTCTGTACTTCAAATTGAAAACATCATTCAAGGCATCACTGGCGTTACCCGGAATGTTGCCAATCACAACATCGGTTAGCGGATCGTCGTTAAGATACAGGATCTGCGTTCCTGATACTCCTGGACTCCAGTAGGAGGCGAACAGGTTCACCTCCGGAAGGAGTTGGTTCTTGGCATAGCTCAAATCGACCTCTTTGCTCTTGAGATCAATCTTGCTGGCCGCGAGCTCCGGCCTATTATCCAGGGCCTTGGCCAGGGCTTCATCGAGACTTATGGCCCTCATCTTGTATCCTGGTTTATCCAAGGGAACAATCTCAACCTCCATGTTGTTTTCCTCGGCCGCGAGGTTGATGATGGTCTCCAGCAGATCCTCAGAATTCTTGACAGCCGCCTCCGCTTGGAGGATATCGGCTTCCCGAGTGGCCACTTCAGCCTCAGCACTCAGGATTTCAATCGGAGCGACAGTTCCGACTTCGGCCTCACGCTTATTTTTAGCCAGAAGATCTCGGGCCAGCTCCAAGGACTGTCTCATCACCTTTAGGTTTTCGATGCTGAAGACTAAATTCCAGTAGGCCTCCTCCACGCTGTAGATGGTGTCCAAGAGGGTCCTCTTCAGCTGAGTTTCTGATATATCCCTGTTGTATTTGGCAACGATGATTTCTTTACGGCTGATCTTGAAACCGAAATTTTTCAGCAGAGGTTGGGTAAAATTGAACCTCAAGACTCCACCATAACGGGGATTGATTGTCTGAAATTTTCGGTTGGTGTCGTTCTTATAGGCATAGATAGAGGCAGACAATTCTCCCCCGGTGGGAATGCTTTGAGTGAGTTGAGCATAGTAGTCGTTATAC
>CAYGBF010000296.1:0-31309 GCA_964348035.1 uncultured Eubacteriales bacterium
GACCACATAAAAAGCTGCCCTATCTGTCAGGAACGAAGAGAGGAATACCGGATGATCATCGGTCTATTAAGACAGGAAAAAGTCCAGGAACCCAAACCCTATTTTTGGGAGCGCCTTCAAGTCAAAATCAGAGAAAGGCAAGACATACCATTCTGGGTATCAATCAAACAGTGGAGTCTAAGAGCCGTGCCTGTTTCTTTGATCTTTGTCTTGGTCATGACCCTGGCGATCGTCCTTTTCTTTCCGAGTCAAGACGAAGAACTGAGTCAATCCGAAGCGCTTCTCCTGCGCAACCTGAATCCTCTTGAGGAAACACAGCTTCTGTTCGATGAGAAATTGGAAAATCAGAACCTGATCCTCATCTTCTCCTCTTTGGAAGAAAAAAACAACATAAGGAGACCTTTGCCATGAAGAATCATTATAAACTCTGGATAACCCTGTCCTTTATCATCGTCTTTGTCCTCGGTGGTCTGGCCGGGGTACTTCTGGATAAACACATCCTCCCCTCGAAAACCAAAAAATATAAAAGAGACCGGCGGCCGGTTGAATTTCCCACGTTGGATATGATGGCTAAAGAGTTAGATCTTTCCGCAGAACAGAAGGAACAGATCAGGCAAATCTTCGCTGATAACGAGGAGAGTCTGAAGAAACTGAAAAGCCATATCCACGAGCGCATCTCGACCATAAGAGCTCGGTTAAAAGACGAGATTATGAGTGTCCTGACTGAGGAGCAGAGGACAAAATTCGAAGCTATGATCGAAAGATACCTCCAGCAGAGGAAAGAAAAGATGGAAAAGCGAAGAAGCCACAGAAAACCTAGGGAGAACTGAAATGAATAAGAAAGTCATGATCGGTATTGTGATTTTTATCGTCATCGTGGGCAGCGTCTTAGGTTTAACCCTCTCTAATCGTAATAACAATAACGCCATTGAGTACAAAAAAGAAGCTATCGAGAAGGAGGACATCCAAGCCGTGATGGTCACAACAGTATCGCTTAATCCGGTCATCATCGTCGATTTTGGAAGCCAGGTCTCAGGCCGCATCGAACAGCTCTACGCAGATTTCAATTCCACTGTCAAACAAGGCCAGGTCATTGCTGAACTCGATCCGATCGAGGCCCTAAGGTACGAATAAAGTCTTATCTCCTGTTGCTCATACTATGACTAGCGATGGTAAAGAAGAAAATTATCTAGGAGGATAATATGGATAAACGCATCATCGGGATTTTCATGTCAGTACTTTTCTGCCTATCTGCAGCCTCTCCTGGTCAACAGGAAAAAACCATCTCCCTCTCCCTGGAGGAATGCATCCTGAAGGCGATGGAAAATAACCTAGGCTTGGCTGTGGAAGTCTTGTCCCCAGAGCTGGCCGATATTTCCGTCTCTCTAGCTAAAGAGAAATTCATGCCCTCACTGTCTTTAAGCTATGGCATAGACAGTAATATTTCGCCTTCCTACTCGTTCCTGGATGCCGCTGAAGAGGTTTCGACCGATAGAACAGACTACTCAGCTCAGATAAGCCAGCTCCTCCCCACAGGGGGAAACCTGTCTATCAGCCTTAATGGTTATGCCACTGAATCCAACAGACGCTTCCAAACCATCAACCCTCGCTACGGAGGAACGCTGAGGTTTAACTTCACTCAACCCATCCTCAGGAATTTTGGCCTGAACATCAACCGCAGAGAAATCCGGATCGCCCAGAACAACAGCGACATCTCCGAAACTCAGTACAAAAGAACCCTGCAGGATACGATCTACAACGTGGAAGAAGCCTACTGGAATCTCGTGTACACCATCGAAAATTTGAAGGTCATCCGACAATCCCTGGAATTAGCTCAAGACCTCCTGGAAAAGAACAGACGGGCCGTGGAAGTCGGGACTATGGCTCCGATTGAAATCCTGACCGCCCAAGAACAGGTGGCCACACGCGAGGCCGAAATCCTCGAAGCCGAAGCTCTGGTCAAGAACAACGAAGACGCCCTGAAAACGATCATCAATCTCGCTGCCGATGAGGAGGATGCCGAGACGTTGAGGATAGTGCCCTCGGACAAACCTGGTTACGAGAAAAAAGATATGTCTCTGGAGCAAGCTATGGCCATAGCCATGCAGAATCGAACTGACCTTCAGGTCTCCAGGATAGACTTGAAAAACAGGGAGATTAACCTCAGTTATGCCAAGAATCAGCTTCTTCCTGAATTGAGCCTCCAAGCGTCCTACTGGAGTCCGGGTATTTCAGGAGACCAGCTCATCTACCAAGGCGGAAACCCGCTGACAGGAGTGGTTGTGGATACGATTCCTGGTGGTGCCTCCGACGCCTTAAAAGACACCTTCGGTTTTAAGTTTAACAACTGGACGGTCGGCCTGACTTTCTCTATCCCCTTCAGCACACTTCTCTCACGAGCTGCCCATGCTCAGGCCAGAGTAAACCTGGAGCAGGCGACTCTACAGCTCAAGGACCAAGAGCAGCAGGCTTTTCTCGAGATTAAAAACTCTCTCCGAGCTGTGGAGACGAATTTCAAACGGATTCAGGCCCGGAAATTGGCCAAGGAATTGGCCGCCAAGAAACTGGAAGCCGAAGAGGAAAAGCTTAAGGTCGGACTGACCACGAACTACTTCGTCCTCCAGTACCAAAGGGATCTGGCCAACGCCCAGAGTACTGAATTGAGAGCCATCATCGACTACAACCTATCCCTAGCTCGCTTGAACAGGGCTCTGGGGATCAGCCTCGATGAAAAAAAGATTTCTTTATCAAAAATGTTGGATAATTAAGGAGGCTCGTGTAAAAAATTCTGGGATAATTTCACTTTGAGAGACTCGATGAATCGCTTATAATATTTATTCAATAACTGGTTGAAGCAGTGAAAAAAATCGGATTCTTCCCTCTCTTCCTGATCCTATCTCTCTGTCTTTTTGGTCAAGATAACGGCCAAAATTATCAGGTGAAAATCCCCAAGTTTCCCGTTCCACCTACAATTGACGGTAAGCTGGAAAACCCGCTCTGGGAAAAGGGGGCAGTTCTCGAAAATTTCACCCAGTATGAACCGCATGAAGGAGCAAGGCCCTCGGAGAAAACCGTGGCTTACCTCGGCTACGACAGCAAGAATCTGTACATTGCCTTTCGCTGTTACGACTCCAACCCGAAGGCTATCAGAGCCTGCCTCACCAAGAGGGACACTGTTTATGGTGACGATGAGGTCACCGTTTACCTGGATACCTTCAATGACAAAAAGCGGGCCTTTGCTTTCCTGGTGAATCCCTGTGGCGTCCAATCTGACGGCATTTACACCGAGACCCGGAGAAGAGGGAGGGGCCGCGGCGGAGGCCCTGACCGGATCGATAAGAGCTGGGATACCTTTTTCACGACAGCCGCGTTCATGAATGAGGAAGGATACACAGTCGAGATGGCCATTCCGTTTAAAAGCTTACGGTTTCCCAACTCCCAAACTCAACGGTGGAGGCTGCAGATCAAGCGAAATATTCGCAGAAAAAACGAAGAAATCTACTGGTATCCGAGGTCTCGAGATGTGAACGGCTTCCTGGTCCAATCCGGAACTCTGACCATCGATGGGAACCTGGAAAAAGGAAAAAATTTCGAGGTCATGCCCGTGTTAACAGGTCTTCAAGCCAGAAAAGAAAATTTTGACCCTGAAGGAGGCCTCAACTTAAAGTACGGTATCACTTCTGATTTGACGGCAGATATGACCTACAACCCGGATTTCAGCCAGGTCGAGGCCGATATGCCTCAGATCGATGTCAACCAGAGGTATGCCCTGTACTATCCAGAAAAACGCCCCTTCTTCCTGGAGGGAAAAGACCATTTTGACACACCCTTTGAGTTGATTTATACGCGAAAAATCATGGATCCTCAATGGGGAGGGAAGCTCACCGGGAAAATCGGGAGGACGACTCTCGGCTTTTTGACCACCTATGATTTCAACTCTCCAGACATCAAAATCTCTGCTGAAGACGATGATGAAGAGGAAGATGAAGACGATGACGAGGAGATCACACAAAGAGGCCTGGTGAATGTTTTTCGGTTGAGACAAGACCTCTTCTCCGAATCCTACATCGGTTTTATCCTGGCAGACAAAGAGATGGGAGATTCCTGGAAAAATATTAGACATAACTTCAACCGGGTTGGAGGTATCGATGGACACTTCAAATTCTTGAATAACTACCGATTCTCCTTTCAGGTTGTGGGTTCTCAGAGCAAAGTGGGTGCCGACAAAACGGATTTGGTACCGGCGATGATGTTTAACTTTAACCGACGCGGAAGGCATTTGAGTTTCTCCGCCAATTACACCCATATTCCCCCGGATTTTGAGGCCTCGTTGGGCTTTTTCCGCCGGAAGGACATCCGATCTTTCAACTCGCGCCTCAGCTACGCCATCCTACCTCAGACAAACCTTCTTGTCGATATTCGGCCCTCGTTCGAGTACAGAAGAATTTACGACTTTGAGGATATCCTGACAGACGAGGAATGGGAGTTTCGTGTATTCATGAGTGGATGGAGGGGTTCTCACATTTGGATGAATTTCTCTACTGGGTTGGAACGTTATGAGGGTATCAATTTTCACAAAGATTCCTTCTGGGCCAGTTTCAGTTCGGCACCGTTTTCCTGGCTGAGCGGGAATATCTCCTTCTCTTTCGGTGATAGCATCTATTACGATGATGAACCCTATCTGGGCTATAAGACCTCCAAAGGAGCCCGCTTAACCTTAAGGCCTCTAACCAACATCCGTCTACACTACAATTTCAGGAGCGACAATTTCTACAGGAGCAAGGGTGGTGAAAAAGTCTACTCGGTGAATATCATCAGCCAACGCCTCACTTACCAGCTTTCCCGTACTCTTTCCTTGCGGTTGATCACAGATTATGACAGCTATCATAAAGAAATCTTCAACAGCCTTCTTTTCAGTTATGAACTCAGACCGGGAACCGTCTTCTATGTCGGAGTGGATGACAACCAAGAGAGGGACGATTCTGGAATCTGGCGCATCCAGGGGCGTTTTGTCTTCGTCAAATTTTCCTACTGGTGGCGTATATAAAGGGGACGGTTCTATTTTTCCTTGTATGAGCAGCTGCAAACCGCTACCTGCCTCCGTAGGCGTAGCCTACGTAGAGATGAAGGGAAGGGAAAAATAGAACCGTCTCCATTTTTATTTATTTTGCTGGGTCCCTGCTTCCGCAGGGACAAGCTTGAATTTTTGTGAAAAACGTGTTAGTATAATCGTCAAGTATAAGCTCCAATTTTCTTACAGCCAACAATCAGGGAGAGCACAATGAACAGGAAACTCATAAGACCTAACCTTTCTGAAATCAAGGATAAAATGAGCCGTGAACCGGCTAAAAAGAAATCCCATCCCCCCTCAGAAACATTTGCCGAGAACTACTATTATCTTAAACAGATGAACAAAAAAACGCCGATGGGAGTCGTCTTGGCCGACGGAGAAACGATAGAAGGTTTCATCGAGTGGTACGATAGGAACTGTATAAAACTCAACAGAGACGATGCTCCGAATCTTCTGGTGTTTAAAAACAACATCAAGTATCTGTATAAACTCAACGAAACAAAAGAATCCAAGAACCCCCCAGCCCCTACCAAAAAGAAGAGAAAATGACCCTCCCCAGGATCGGGATCACACTCGGGGATCCTGGGGGGATCGGACCAGAAATCACTCTCAAAGCTCTCGCCCTTGAAAACTCCTTGCCCGAAGCTCATTACATCATCTACGGATCAGCCCTGGTCCTGGAGGAGGAAATAAAAAGGGGGGGGTTCAATATCAAGATACCTGTCCTTGAAGGAAACAGATTCGGTCCTGTCCCGAGTGTCACGCTTCAGGAAATTCCCACTCCCACTGATGGAATTCAGACTGGCCAATATTCCAAAGCCTCCGGACAGGCTTCTTTTCGCTTCTTCGAAAAGGCTGTCCAACAGGCTCAAGACGGATTAATACAAGCCCTGGTGACCGCTCCCATATCCAAAAAATCTTGGGAGATGGCAGGAATCCAGTGGTCTGGCCACACGGATTATCTGAGCCACACATATCCTCAGGCTGTGATGTCCTTCTGGTCAGACAAACTGAAAGTTGTCCTTTACACTCATCACATCCCGCTCAAGGAGTCTCTACAAAGAATTAATAAGAAGGACCTTTTAGACTTTTTCATCCATCTCGACCAAAACATCCAAAATTTACAGCCTCAGAGGTTCCGATTCTTGGTGGCCGGCTTGAACCCCCATGCTGGGGAGGGGGGACTCATCGGTTCAGAAGAAAAGGAGGAGATCCTCCCGGCTGTCGAGCAAGCTCAGAGGCAGGGATTGAAGATCAACGGTCCCTTTCCTCCCGATACGGTTTTCCGGCAGGCTTTGCTCCAACCGGACAAGATCGTTATCGCTCTGTATCACGACCAAGGACTCATCCCGTTTAAACTCGAATCTTTCGAGGATGGAGTGAATTTAACCCTAGGTCTGCCGTTCGTCCGAACCTCTCCAGATCACGGGACAGCTTTTGACATTGCCGGCCAAAACAAAGCCAACCCCCAAAGTCTGATAAAATCTATAGAACTGGCGTATAGCTTATCTCAACCTCTTTAGCTCAGCCATCATTTCCCTCTCTCGGTCTCTCTGCCGAATGGCCTCTCTCTTCTGGTAGGCCCTTTTTCCTTTGCCTAGAGAAATTTCCACCTTGACCTTTCCCTTGTCGTTTATTATCACTTTCGTCGGGATGAGGGTCAGCCCCTTTTCTTTAACCTTCCCCGTCAAACGCTTGATCTCGCGCCGATGGAGGAGAAGTTTCCTCATTCTCAGCGGCTCGTGATTAAAACGATTGGAGGCTTCGTAGGGGCTGATATGACAATTGATGAGAAAGACTTCGCCTTCCTTTATTTCCGCGTAGCTTTCTTTCAGACTGATTTTTCCCTCTCTGATCGATTTGACTTCACTTCCGAGCAAGGAAATGCCCGCCTCTAGGCTCTCCAGTATTTCGTAGTTGAAGTAGGCTTTTTTATTCTTGGCGATAATCTTCATCTTGAAACATTTTTTCCTTTTCTCTCAAATTAACATGATATAGAATGTCATGCCTCTCTTTTAAGCTTTTATAGGTAAATTTATAACCTTTGTCATCTAGGACTCGAGGTATCTGAGAAGTGCTCTCCGGAAAAAGGAAAACCAGGAACGGGTTAGAACCAGCATGATATCGAAGATCAGGAATCCATCCGAGATCCGATATCTTTGAAACAGAAAGAAAGGGTTTGAAAAAGCTTTTCCTCAATCTCAGAGGACGACAGTGGGGCCACCAAGGATATCTCGGTTACGATGAGATCCTTGGCCTTCTCCATCATCTTTTTCTCGCGGAAAGAAAGAGGCTTGATGAGATTTAGATAGTACAGGCTTTTCAGGACAAGCGCCATGTCCAAAATCGATCCTGTTTTCATAAGATCAAGATGTTCTTTGTACCGTCCCTTCCAGTTCATCGTCACGTCAACCCGGCCGTTTTTCATGAACTGAAATAGCTCCTCGACAGCAGTCTCAGCAATCGGTTTCCGGATACCGATTTCTATGGCTGTTGCGGAGGGAACGAGGACAAGAGTCTTATTGGATAGGATTCTGACGTGGTAGATTTTAAAGCTTTCCCCGTAGTATCTTTCGTTCTGGATATCCTCTATTACACCCAGCCCCTGATTGGGATAAATGACTTTATCTCCAATCTTGAATAGATCCATTGTCCGTCATTATAATCCAATCCTAAAAAAGAGTCAAACACTTGTGAAGACATAGGCGGGAGGTGGCCCTTGACAGATAGCAACAGGTTTATTAACATACACTTTCACATTCCAGTATATCGACGAAACAATGAAAAGAACTTTCCAACCCAACAAGAGGAAAAGAAAGAAAACCCACGGCTTTCTGGTTCGGATGAGAGCCAAAGGTGGGCAGCACATCATCAGCCGCCGCAGACAAAAGGGAAGAAAAAAACTCTCCGCTTAATGGAAGAAACCCTCAGTCCTCGTGAGAGGATAAGAAAGAGAAAGGATTTTCTGTTAATCTATAAAGACGGTAAACGCCATAGAGGAAAGGTCTTCAATCTCATTCATCTTTCCAACAACCTTGGCTTCTCTCGTATCGCCATCGTCGTCAGCCGAAAAGTCGGTAACTCCGTCGAAAGAAACAAGATAAAAAGAAACATGAGGGCTTTATTCCGGAAGAATAAAGATTTGCTCAAGGTCCATGCGGATATGATCGTCATCCCCAACAAAGGTATTCTCGACATCTCGCGGTCAGGCCTCCAGCAAGAATACCTGGCTGCCATCGCTTCTGTCAACCAAAGTGGGAAAGCCAAATGAGCCACATCGCCTTAGCCTTGATCAGGATTTACCAAAAACTCTTCTCCCCTCTCTTCGGTAACCACTGCCGTTTTCATCCGACCTGCTCTTTCTATACGTACGAGGCAATCGATAAATATGGTTTACTAAAGGGAACATTTCTCGGAACCATTAGGCTTTTCAAGTGTCATCCCCTCCATCCGGGAGGGAACGACCCAGTTCCTTAAAGGATCAGCTTATGGAAAAAAGATTATTACTGGCCATCGTCCTCTCCTTTCTCATCCTGATTCTGTATCAGATTCTTTTTAGTCCAAAACGTCCTCAGGAAGAAACCCCACAACAAATCCAGGATATCGAGACTCAACCCCCTCCAAAACCTTCTGTCGAAAGTCAACTTCCCTCCCCGACGACCGCCGAGCCTCAAGAACCACTCGAGGAAAAAATCATCACCGAACCGACTTCAGAGACAACAGAATTTCAGATTGTCATCGACACGCCTCTCTACTCGGCCGTCTGGAGCAACAAGGGGGCTGTCCTTAAAAGCTGGAGACTCAAAGAATATAAAGATGACGACAAGAATGACCTCGAGTTGGTCTCCCAGCAAACCGAAGACTTCGGCACCTTCCCTTTTGCTTTGCACACGGACGATCCATCTTTCGATTCCTTAATCAACGGTTCCCTGTATACCTTTTCCAATCGAAAGATGGACCTGATGGAAGGCCAAGAAGGGGAGCTCCGTTTCCAGTACGCCGATGAAGAAGGAAACCGGATCGAAAAGATTTTCAATTTCCAGGGAGGAAAATACACCTTCGATGTCCGGATGAATGTCTGGAAAAAGCAGCAGAAGATCGATCCCCGCTTCCTCTGGGGGCCGAGCCTGGGAAACCCCTCGGCCCAGGATGAAAAAAGGCGTTTCGGAGGATCTAGGGGGATCGCTGTTTTTACTGGTGAAAAAATTAGACGGAACGAGGAGAGGAAGTACAAACCTGAGCGCAGCCGCTTCAATTTTGTCCAATGGGCTGCCTATGAGGACAACTATTTCACAGCCCTTTTCCTGACGGATTCTCAGAAATCGAGTGCGGTATTCCTCAGGCAAGAAAAAGACCAATTGCCTTATTTTTTCCTCTCTCTCTCCAACGCTCATAAAGCCTATATCGGACCGAAAGATTATGATGCTCTTGGTGAATTTAGTCCTGGGACCAATAATCTGATTAAATTCGGTTTATTCGGTTGGATTGCTAAAATCCTGCTGAGAGCCATTAAGACCATCCACAATGTTTTCCCCAACTGGGGCATCAGCATCATCATCCTGACCCTCATCATAAAAATCCTGTTCTTCCCCCTCACCTACAGCAGCACAAAATCCATGGCTAAGATGCAGGAGCTACAGCCAAAGATCAAAGCTCTGAGAGCCAAGTACAAGAAGTCCAAACAGGACATCGGCCAGAGACGGAAGATGAACGAGGAGATGATGAAGCTTTACAAGGAACACGGCATCAACCCGGCCGGAGGTTGTCTGCCCATCCTGGTTCAAATCCCTATATTCTGGGGATTTTTTCGACTCTTGATCGTTTCTATTGAATTCAGACAGAGTCCCTTCGTGTTTTGGATTAAAGATCTTTCTGTGAAAGACCCTTATTATGTCACTCCCATATTGATGGGTATCACCCAGTTCATCAGCCAAAAAATGACCCCCACCTCGGCTGACCCAACCCAGCAAAAAATGATGCTCATCATGCCCGTCATCATGACTATCTTTTTTATGAATTTTCAGAGTGGCCTTGTCCTCTACTGGCTGACCAACAACGTCCTTCAAATCGGACAGCAGTACATCATGAACCGGCTCATGCAAAAGAAAAAGCGAGAAGCCCATGGAAGAAAAAGAAGAAAAAAATAACGAGAAGCAAGAATTCAAAGGGAGGAATTTCGAGGAAGTCATCTCGACTGCCGAGCATGCTCTAAAACTACCTCGCTCCCAGTTTAACTACGAGGTCGTGACCGAAAAAACCAAGCTTTTCGGGATGAGGACCAAGGAGATCGTGATCCGGGCTTGGCCCAAACAACAAGAAGGAGAGGGCAAAATCCCGGAATTCCTGAATAAGCTTTTGACCCTGTTTCCTCTCGAAATCAATTATCACGTCAAGAGAAAAAACGATATGATGTACCTGATTTTCGACGGCAGGGATAAACATCTCCTGCTCAGAAAAGACGCCTCTCTTCTCCTGGCCTTCCAACATCTGCTCAACAAGATCTCTCCTCAAAAAGTCCAAACAGACTGTGACTTCTACCGGAAGAGAAAAGAGAAGGAGTTGAAGAATTTTGCTCAACAAAAGGCTCAGCAAGTCCAAGAAACAGGAAAGGACGAGGTTCTCGAGTTGATGAATCCGTATGAAAGGCGTCTCATCCATATCGCCGTCAATCAAGTCCCGGGCATCACGACCGAGAGTATCGGTGAAGGCTTTTTAAAGCGCATCAAAATCTTTCCCCAGAAAACCCGGTCCGAAGGGTAACACGCTTCTTCCCAACCCACAAATCTTATTTTATGATCATGTCTAATGTATATAATACCTATATATAATATATATATTATAAAGATTAGTCCCGTTCTAGCTCCTCCAATTCCCGCCCTTAGTCCTTATCCCACCTTAAAGAATTTTTATGAATTCACGTGACTCTCCCATCCAGATCAAATGACAATGAAATCGGATAATACGGCCAACGTATTATACTCAGACAAAGACAATATTTGATTCATAATATCGACGAGACCTAACATCAAACGACTGAGCTTGATCTTTACGTTTTAGGCGTCAAGATTTATGATATAGAGGCCATGCTGGAAGATACGATCATCGCCATCTCGACGCCGCTCGGTTACGGGGGCCTTGGAATCGTCCGTCTGAGCGGTAAAAAGTCACTCCCGATAGCTAAAAAGATATTTAAACCAAAACAGCCGAAAGCACGAATTCAGCCTCGTCGCCCATTGCTCGGACAGGTGTACAATTTCGAGCAGAAGCAGTCCTTCGAGGAAGCCTACCTGACCTATTTCCTACGGCCACACACTTACACCAAAGAAGATATCATCGAGATCAGTTGTCACGGAAGTCCGTTGATTCTGGAAGAAATCGTTCGTCTCGGTGTCAAAGCCGGGGCCCGCCACGCCCATCCCGGCGAATTCACGCTGCGTGCTTTTCTCAACGGAAGAATCGATATCCTCCAAGCCGAAGCCGTTAACGACCTCATCCAATCATCCTCGTTAAAACAAGCCCAGATATCTTACCAGCAGCTCGAAGGCAGTCTTTCCAAAAAGATCGTCGATCTCAGGAAAAAAATCATCCATCTCTTGTCCCAAATCGAGGCCAGCCTCGAATTCCCCGATGAGGGTCTCCGGATAAATCAAAAGCAGATCTTTGACTCCTTCAGCAGCATAATCAAAAGCCTAGAACAGCTTATTGACAGCTATAAACTCGGGAAAACATTGAGTGAAGGCCTCTCCTTGGCCATCGCCGGAAGACCTAATGTCGGCAAATCAACTCTGTTTAACGCCCTTCTCCAGACTGAAAGGGCGATCGTCACCCCTTACCCGGGAACGACAAGAGACTACCTGCAGGAACTCTTGAAAATCAAGAATTCCCTTTTTACCCTAATCGATATGGCTGGCCTCTCTTCTCGTTCCCATCCTGTAGAAAAGGAGGGCATAGAAAGGGGCCATAAACTCATTGCTAAGGCAGATTGTGTCCTCCTCCTATTTGATTTATCCCGCCGAGAAGCCCGTGAGGATTTCAGGTTGTTAAATGAGTACAGAAACAAAAATCTCCTCCTCCTTTTCAATAAAGCAGACCTCCCACGAAAAATGAATGTATCCGCCCTCAGGAAAACAGGTAAAAGCTTCCCTTCCTTGGAGATATCTGCCCTCAAAGGAACAAACCTGGGAAAATTGAAGGACATGATCCATCGGCATTTCGTTCCCAGCCAGGACGTGCAGGACGAAGTCATCCTTCATCTTCGACAGAAGCTTCTCCTGGAGGAAATCCTGACTTACATGGAAGAGGCACAAAGGCTCCTCGTGGAAGGCTACTCCGAAGACTTGGCTGCTGAGGAACTCCGCAAGATCTATCCTCTGATCGGTCAGCTCACAGGAGAAATTCGGGCTGACGAGGTCATCGAGAATATTTTCAGCCGGTTCTGCGTGGGAAAATAGGACGCACCATGGGCAATCCGGATAAATACGATGTCATCATCGTCGGAGCTGGCCATGCGGGCTGCGAAGCGGCCCGAGCAGCCAGTTTGATGGGCCTGGACACCTGCCTCATCACCATCCATTTGGAAACAATCGCTCAAATGTCCTGCAACCCGGCCATCGGAGGCTTGGCCAAAGGGCACCTGGTCCGAGAAATCGATGCCCTCGGCGGCCTGATGGGACTCCTCGCCGATGAAACGGGAATACAGTTCCGGCTTCTTAACAGGAGTCGAGGGGGTGCTGTTCAAGCTCCCAGGGCCCAATCGGATAAGGCTCTGTACAGGCTGACCATGAAAAAATGGCTGGAGCAGATTCCCCGGTTGACTCTCTTCCAAGGCATTGTCACCGAAATCCTGACCAAAAATCACCAAGCCGTGGGAGTTATGACCCTGGAAGGGAATAGGATTCGAGGCAAATCCATCATCATCACACCCGGAACATTCCTCAACGGCTTGATCCACATCGGGCTTCACAGCTACGCCGCCGGAAGAGCCAACGAACCCCCGGCTCCCGAACTCAGCAAAAACCTCAAAACTCTCGGCCTCAAAACATTCCGTTTGAAGACTGGAACTCCGATGAGGCTCCACAGCCAGACCTTAGACTGGGGGCGCTTCACTCCTCAGCCAGGTGACAAAGCCCCCGTTCCTTTCTCCTACAGGACAAAGAAAGAGCTCGAGAACAAGATCATCTGCTACATCGGCTACACAAACCCCCAAACCCACGACATCATTCGGAAAAATCTGGATGCCTCCCCGTTGTACAGCGGTAAAATCACGGGAATTGGGATTCGTTATTGTCCCTCTATCGAAGATAAGGTGGTCAAATTCCCCCATCACCGCCGACATCAGTTCTTCCTCGAACCTGAGGGACTTGAGACACAGGAAATCTACGTTAACGGCCTCTCGTCAAGCCTTCCTTTCGATGTCCAAAGTGAAATCCTAAACAGCATCCCTGGCTTGGACCAGGCAAAAATCCTGAGGCCAGCCTACGGAATCGAGTACGATGCCGTGCTTCCTACTCAGCTCAGGCCCACCCTGGAAACAACCCAAATCAGCAACCTCTACCTAGCCGGCCAGATCAACGGCACATCAGGCTATGAAGAAGCCGCTGCCCAAGGATTGATGGCTGGTATCAACGCGGCTCTGAAAGTCAAAAAGAAAAAACCCTTTATCCTGGGCAGAAATGAAGCCTACATCGGGGTCCTGATAGATGACTTGATCACGAAGGGCGTCGAAGAGCCTTACCGCCTGTTCACCTCCAGGGCTGAGCACAGGATTCACCTCCGCATCGACAACGCGGATAAAAGATTGACTCGATACGGATACGAGTTAGGCCTTATCCCAAAAGAAGATTATGACTCATTCCTCAACAAGCAGAAGAAAATCAGTCAAACTATGATCTATCTCGAGAAAGAAAAGATAAAAACACCGGGCGGCGAAAAAATTTCTCTGAAAGATTACCTAAAAAAACCTGAAGTCCGGTTCAAAAATATGTTAGAATATGGAAAATTCGATAACAGCTTGACCGATGAGGACATCCGTCACATCGAATCAGAGATTAAATACGAGGGTTACCTGAAGAGGCAGGAAACCGAGATTGTCCGCATCAAAAAAATGGACAAGGAAAGGATACCGGAAAGCATCAATTTTCAGGAAATTCCGGGCCTTACTCGGGAGGTGAAGGAAAAACTGGAGAAAAGTCGTCCCCGAACGATCGGAGAGGCCAAAAAAATCCCAGGGATTACTCCAGCGGCTATCGTCAATCTTCATGTCTATTTGAGGATCCAATGCCGCAAAAATGTTCCACGTGGAACATCCACAGGTCATGAATAAGATCATCGCCATCACCAACCAAAAAGGAGGAGTCGGAAAAACTACCACCGCCGTCAACCTCGCCGCCTCCCTGGCCTTCAACAACCGGAGGATCTTGGTCGTCGATCTCGATCCCCAAGGTATGGCGACTGCAGGTTTAGGCCGGGCTAAAGAGGAAAGCAGGGGTATCTATCCTGCCCTGATGGACGGCCGTTACATCATGGATTATATCCGCCCCACTTCACTCGATAACCTTCATATCTGCCCTTCTTCCCCAGAGCTGGCCGGAGTCGAGGCCGAACTCTACGAGAAGGATAACCAACAGAAGAAGCTCAAATCGGCCTTGGAAAGGGTGAAAAAATTTTTCCACTTCATCATCATCGACTGCCCTCCTTCCTTGGGTTTTCTTACTCTTAACGCCCTGACAGCCGCGGATTCGGTCTTGGTCCCTGTCCAGTGCGAGTTTCTCTCGATGGAGGGCATTCCGGAGCTTTTCAGCCTCTTCGACGAAGTCCGCACCTACCTGAATCCTTCTCTAGCCCTAGAGGGCATCCTGCTCACCATGTATGACGAACGGACCAACCTCTCCAAACAAGTCGCTCAGGAGGTCAGAAGCTCACTCGAAGAGAGCACCTATGAAGTCGTGATTCCTCGCAACATCAGATTAGCAGAAGCTCCCAGTTTTGGAAAACCCATCCTGCTGTACGACATAAAATCTAAGGGGGCCCAAGCCTATCTAGATCTTGCACAGGAGATATTGAAGAAATGAAAAAGAAAGCATTGGGAAAAGGATTAAAAGCCTTCATTCCAGAAGAATACGGGATTCTGAAGGAGGATAGTTACGCCGATCTAGATATCGACAAACTCAAACCCAACCCGCTCCAGCCAAGACTCACTTTCACTCGTGAATCCATACAGGAACTGGCTCGGTCTATCAAAGAGACAGGCATTCTCCAGCCGATCATCGCTGTCCCTGAAGGAGATTTTTACCGGATCATCATCGGTGAACGCCGATGGCGGGCCGCCCAGAACATCGGGCTCAAAAAGATTCCTGTTCTTATCCGGACCATTCCCCGGGAGAAACAGCTTGAATCATCCTTGGTAGAAAACCTACACCGAGAAGATCTCACCCCCCTGGAAATTGCCAGGGCCTACCAGAAACTGATTCAGGAACTCGGTTATACCCAGGAAGAAGTGGCTGAAAGAGTGGGAAAAGACAGAACTTCGGTGACGAATTATCTTCGTCTTCTGAAACTCCCCCAAGAAATCCAGGATTACCTGGGTGAAGGAAAGATCACCATGGGACACGCCCGGGCCTTACTCTCTCTCGAGGACTCCGAACGTCAGACCTCTATCGCCCATCAGATTGTCCGCGATAACCTGTCTGTCCGTGATGTGGAACGCATGACCCAGGAACGAAAGCCCCAACCTCCTCCTCGGGAGACTCGGCCGGCAGATGCCGATTTGATGGCCCTCCAAGAAGATTTCCTGAAGGCATTAGGGACGAAAGTCACTATCTCGGGAACTCAAGATAAAGGGGTGATAAAAGTCTATTACTTCTCGATCGACGACTTAAATAGAATCTATGAATACATCAAAGGAGAAAAGCGATGAAAGAAAAAAGAAAGGAAATAGACGATACTAAGATTACCGGGTTTTACGACAAGGAGACAGAATTCAAGGGTGACTTGCGTTTCAAGGGCTCCTTCCGCATCGATGGCCGATTCAAGGGAAAAATCGACTCTGAATCTGTCCTCATCATCGGCGATCATGGTCGAGTGGATGCCGATGTCAAAGTGGGTTATCTTATCATAAGCGGCGAGATCAAGGGCAGCATTCAGGCCCGAGAAAAGGTTGAAATCCACACCAGCGGTCGGGTCATCGGCACAATCGTCGCTCCTAAATTGATCGTAGAAGAAGGAGCCTATCTCGAAGCCAACTGTCAGACGACCGACAAAGCCCCCCAAATTCTCCCTGAAAAGAAAACACAAGAAGGGTCCCAGCCTTGAGAGAAGCCGTCGGCATCATCCCTGCTCGGCACCGATCTCATCGGTTCCCAGGGAAAATGCTGGCTCTTATCCTGGGAAAACCGTTGATCCAGAGAGTCTTCGAACAGGCCTGTCAATCCAAATCTCTTACTCGCCTGATCGTCGCGACCGATGATGAACGGATTCTGACTGCCTGTAAAAAATTCGGAGCCGAGGCCTGGATGACTTCGTCTGATCACGATTCTGGCACAGAACGGGTAGCCGAGGTGGCTGAGAAGATTAACAGCCCGATCATCATTAACGTTCAAGGGGATGAGCCCCTGATTCGAGGGGATGTGATCGATGAGTTGGTGGCCTCTCTCCAAGACAGAACCATCCCGATGGCGACCCTTGCTGTCAGAACTAGAGACCTCGACCTCCTCAGTGAACCGAACACCGTAAAAGTCGTCGTCGACAACGAAAACAATGCCCTGTATTTTTCGCGCTCTCCTATTCCATTCCAAGCTAGTGATTATTTCTTACAGCACATCGGTGTTTATGGCTACCAAAGGGATTTCTTGCTGGAATTCTGCAAGTTTCCCCCCTCCCGGCTGGAAAAGGCAGAAAAACTCGAACAGCTCCGGATTCTCGAGCATGGGCGTCGGATAAAAGTCGTCGAATCTGCGCATTCCACCTTGAGTGTGGACGTGCCAGAGGATATAATCAGGGTTGAACATTTCTTGAGAGAGCACACGCATGAGTAAATTCATCTTTATTACCGGTGGTGTGCTGTCAGCTTTAGGTAAAGGCATTGCCGCTTCCTCCATCGGACGGCTCCTGGAAAGCCACGGCTACCGGATCACCCTCCAGAAGTTCGATCCCTACCTCAACGTTGACCCGGGTACGATGAATCCTTTCCAGCACGGGGAAGTGTATGTCACCGAAGACGGCGCCGAGACGGACCTTGATCTGGGCCATTATGAACGATTCACTTCGACCTTGACGGGTCAAGCCAATAACTGGACAGCAGGCAAGATCTACGAGATCATCCTCAAGAAGGAGAGAATGGGAGATTACCTGGGAAAGACTGTCCAGGTCATCCCCCATGTCACTGACGAAATCAAGGAGGCCTTCTTCTCTGTGGCCGATGAGAACGACATCGTCATCGTCGAGATCGGGGGAACAGTCGGAGACATCGAAAGCCAGCCTTTTCTCGAGGCCATCCGCCAGATGCGCCTTTCTTTGGGTACGCAGAACTCTTTATTCATCCATCTGACCTTAGTTCCGTTCATAAAGACTTCAGGGGAACTCAAGACAAAACCCACCCAGCACAGCGTTCGGGAGTTGAGGGCTATCGGAATCCAGCCCGATATCATCCTCTGCCGGACAGAAAGAGTTCTCAACGACGAGATAAAGGCCAAGATATCTCTCTTTACCAACGTCCCCCTCGAGGCCGTGATCACAGCCCAAGATGTGGATAATATCTACGAGATTCCCCTTATTTTCGCCAAAGAAAAACTGGATAACATCGTCCTCAAGAGACTGAATCTTCCGCCTCGAAGACGCCGTCTCAGCCGATGGAGGCAGATGGTCGAGAGGATGAAGAATCCAAAGGACAAAGTGAACGTTGCCTTAGTCGGCAAGTATGCCGGACTCCATGACTCCTACATAAGCCTGACCCAGGCGCTCATCCATGCCGCGACTTTTCACAACCTAAAACTCGAACTTTCCTGGGTTGAAGCCGAGGATATGGAAAAGAGGAAAGCAGAAGCCATCCTGGATAAGGCCGATGGCATCCTCGTTCCTGGAGGCTTCGGTGTCCGCGGCATAGAGGGAAAAATCAAGGCTGTGAGCTACGCGCGGAAATATAAAGTACCCTACTTTGGCATCTGCCTGGGTATGCAATGCGCAACCATAGAATTCGCCCGAAAAACAGCTGGCCTTAGAGGAGCTAACAGCACGGAGTTCAATCCCAAGACCCCCCACAGAGTTTTCTTCAAATGGAGAGAGCTTAAAGGTGTTAAGAAGATCGGCGGCACGATGAGGTTGGGAAAATACCTGTGCCGCATCCAGCAGAGGACATTTGCCCAAGCCGCTTACGAAAAAGTCAATGTTTATGAGCGCCATCGGCACCGTTTTGAATTCAACCCCGACTACGAGGAAATCCTTTCTCAGGCGGGCCTGGTCATTTCTGGAAAAAATCCCGACCATGATCTGGTCGAAATCATAGAAATCAAGGATCATCCCTGGTTCTTGGGATGCCAGTTTCATCCAGAGTTCAGATCCAGGCCTCTCAAGCCTCATCCCCTCTTCATAGCCTTTATCGGAGCCAGTCATGACCATCATCGCAAGAGAAGTAAGCATCAATAACAAAATCAAGATCGGTGGAGAGAATCCTTTCTTCTTGATAGCCGGTCCCTGTGTCATCGAAGGCCAGAATCATGCTTTTATGATGGCCAAGGAACTCAAAAAAACGTGTGAAGACTTCCCGATGTCTTTTATCTTCAAGGCATCTTATGATAAAGCCAACCGGTCCTCTCTTCACTCCTTTCGCGGCCCGGGCCTCGAGAAGGGACTGGATATTCTCAGGCAGATCAAAGAAGAGCTAGACATCCCGGTAATCTCTGACGTTCACGAAACTGGACAGATAGAGAAAGCCGCTCAAGTTTTAGACATGATACAAATCCCGGCTTTTCTCAGCCGTCAGACTGATCTCATCGTCGAAGCCGCGAAAACAAGAAAACCGATGAATATAAAGAAAGGTCAGTTCCTCTCTCCCTATGACATGAAAAACGTCATCGACAAAGCCTTAAACCAGGGAAACGAAAAGATCATCCTGACCGAGAGAGGAACGTCTTTCGGATACAACAACCTCGTTTTCGATGTCCGCTCCATCCCGATCATGAAAAAATGGGGATTTCCCGTGGTCATAGATGCCTCCCACAGCGTTCAAAAACCCGGAGGGGAGGGCCATTTTTCAGGGGGAGAGGCGGAATTTATCCCCCTCATTGCCCAGGCGGGGATCTGCGTGGGTGCAGACGGGCTTTTCCTCGAGGTCCACGACAATCCTCCGGAGGCCTTATCAGACAAGCTCAACTCTCTGAGCTTGGATAAACTCAAGCCCCTCCTGGGTTCCGTCCTGTCCCTGAAAGATTGGAGGGAAGGGAATCAAGGTCTCTTCTAGGGGAGAGTGAGACGATGAAAAAAGACGAAATCCTGAAGACCGGTATCGAAGTGTTGAGCATAGAGGCTAAGGCCGTCGAATCATTAGCCCGCAGCTTGGACGAGAACTTTACCCAGGCTGTCGAGCTTATCTACGAGTCAAACGCCCGGGTGATCGTCACCGGTATGGGCAAATCCGGCCTGATCGGCCGGAAGATTGCAGCCACCCTCTCCAGTTGTGGGACTCCGTCTATCTTCATCCATCCCGCTGAAGCCGGACATGGGGACCTGGGCATGATTCTCAAGCATGATATCCTGATCGCGATTTCATACAGCGGAGAAACCCGTGAGATCATCGACCTCTTGGAATTTGTCAAGAGAATCGGCGTCAGACTCATCAGCATCACTGGGGATAAGGATTCTAAGCTGGCTAAATACAGCGATATCGTCCTCGAGGCCAAAGTGGCGCAGGAAGCTGAGCCTTCATTCCTGATTCCGACATCGAGCTCAACGGCCGCCTTGGCCTTGGGAGATGCGATCGCTATTGCCTTGATGAAGAAAAGGGGGTTTGGAGAAAGAGATTTTGCTTTTTTCCACCCCAAGGGGCAGGCGGGTAAAAAACTTCTCAAAGTCGTTCAACTCATGCACAAAGGCCAACAGATTCCTCGAGTCCTACAGGATGCCCGGATGAAGGATGTCCTGGAGGAGATGAGCCAAAAAAAATTCGGGATGACGAGTGTTACCGATGAAGAGGGGATACTCAAGGGTATCATAACCGACGGCGATCTTAGAAGGATGGTTCAAAAATACAAGAAGAGTTTCCTCGAGAAGACGGCTGAGGATTGTATGACGCCCAACCCGAAAACCATCGACGAAGATGACTTAGCCACCGAAGCCCTGCTTGTTATGGAGGAGAACAGGATCACTTCCCTGATTGTCACGAACAAGAAGGGCGAACTCGTCGGGATTATCCACCTCCATGATCTGTGGCGGACTGAGATGTTCTGATGACCAAGGAGCAGAGAGCCCAAAGAGTCAAAATGATCCTGATGGATGTGGACGGTACTCTGACCGACGGCAACCTTCTCATCCTCCCAGACGGGGAAGAGCTCAAAACCTACAATGTCCGGGACGGGGCAGGAATTCTTATGGCTCATCTGGCGGGGTTGAAAACGGGGATCATCACCGGAAAGACATCGAAAACCTTGGAAATGCGGGCCGAAAAACTCCGAATGGATGAGGTACACCAGGGAATCTTGGATAAAAAAAGAAGCCTGGACGAGATCATGGGTAAGCACCAACTGAATCCTGAAGAGATTGCCTATATCGGAGACGATCTGGGCGATCTGGCTGTTCTCCAAGCTGTGGGTCTGGCCGCAGCCGTCGCTGATGCTCATCCTGAAGTCCAAAAAAAGAGTCATTTCATCTGCGCCCAACCGGGGGGAAGGGGGGCCGTGCGAGAATTCATCGAATTCATCCTCGAAGCACAGGATAAATGGAAGACGGTCGAGGCCAACTTCAAGAACCTCGCCGACTTGAAAGATTTAGAAAAAAAAGGGGAAACAAGCTGAAATCCTTAGACAGAGGTAAGAGAGAAAGAGCTGAATCTCTTGTGTTTATCCAAAAATACTCGATTCCGCTGGCCAAAGGAGGAAAAAGGTGAACATCAATCCTGACATAGTCAGGCGGTACGACATAAGGGGAACCGTGGATAAAGACCTCACGGCAGAAACGGTCGAATGGCTCGCCAAGGGTATAGGCACCTATATCCGACAGCAAGGCAGAAAACAGGTGGTGCTGGGCAGAGACTGCCGTCTTAGCTCGCCCACATTCTCCGATATTCTGACCAAAGGTCTTCTCTCTACCGGCTGTTCTGTCGTCGATCTGGGAGTCATCCCGACGCCTCTCCTTTATTTCGCTATTTACTACAAAGAAAAGGAGGCAGGAATCATCATCACCGGCTCCCACAATCCTCCCGAGTACAACGGCTTCAAGATCATGGTGGGGGAAGAAACGCTTTACGGGCCCGCCATCCAGGACATATACGCCATCATCAAGGACGGCCGTTTTGTCGAAGAAGAGGGAGGTTCCCGTACCGCCGACAACATCATCCCTGAATACGAAGATTACATCCTAGATGATGTTAAGCTCGAGAGAAAGTTAACGGTTGTCGTTGACGCCGGAAACGGCACGGCAGGTTTTGTGGCCTCCCCGGTATTCAAAAAATTAGGGTGTGAAGTCATCGAGCTCTACTGCGAGATGGACGGGACCTTTCCCAACCACCATCCAGATCCGACTCTTCCCGACGCCCTCCAGGATCTTATCAGAACCGTGAAGGATACGCAGGCGGACTTGGGAATAGCCTACGACGGAGACGGCGATCGGATAGGGGTCATCGATGATGAGGGAACCATCATCTGGGGTGATCAGCTGATGATCATCTTCGCCCGGGATATACTCCCTGCGAACCCGGGGGCTCCGATTATCTCCGAAGTCAAAGCCTCCAAACTCCTGTACGACGAAATCCAAAACCTAGGAGGCCGGCCGGTGATGTGGAAGACAGGGCATTCCCTGATTAAGAAAAAGATCAAGGAGGAAAAGGCCCTCCTGGCTGGGGAAATGAGCGGCCATATTTTCTTCGCCGACAGGTTTTTCGGTTTCGATGATGCCATCTATTCATCGGCTCGACTCCTGGAAATCCTGTCTCGATCGGAAAAAAAACTCTCCCAGATGCTATCCGACCTTCCCCAGATGTACCACACACCAGAAATCAGGATTTATGCTTCGGACCTAGTCAAGTTTAAGATCGTCGAAGAGGTCAAAAAAGAGCTCTCAGAAAAGTATCCGATCATCGACATAGACGGAGTACGGGCCAATTACCCGACTGGATGGGCCCTGGTCAGGGCCTCGAACACCCAAGAAAACCTTGTTCTGCGCTTCGAAGCGAAAACTCAAGCAGACCTGGAGGCCATAAAGAAAGAAGTCGAACAGACCGTCGAGAATGTAATCCAGAGGTTGGAAGACTCTTAACAACAGCCGATACCGCTCCACCATGCGGTTAGGCCAAGACATAAATTCAGTCTTTTGAGACGAGGGAAAAATGGACTTTCGGGCCGTTATCATGGCTGGAGGAACCGGAACCCGGTTCTGGCCTTTAAGCCGTCAGAAAAAACCAAAACAGTTTCTCCCGATCATCAGCCAAAAAACGATGATCGAAGAGACTGTCCACCGCATAATACCTCTTATCCCATCCCCTAAAATTTATACAATCGCCAACCAGGAACAGACTCGGTCTATACACAATCTTCTCCCAGACATCCCTGAAACCAACCTCCTCGTTGAGCCTCGAGGTAAAAACACGGCTCCTTCGCTGATCTTGGCCACAGCTTCGATTTACCTCCAAAATCCAGAAGCGGTCGTGGCCGCCCTCCCCGCTGATCACCTCATCAAGGACGCCCCTGTCTTCCTCCAAAAACTGAAAGCTGCTGCCGAGACAGCTGCGAACAGCGAACAACTGATCATCTTCGGCATCCCCCCGGTATTTCCGGCCACGGGGTATGGATATATCCAGTTTTCCGAGATAAATCCGATAAAAATCAGAGAAGAAGAGTTCTTCAAGGTTATGGAGTTCAAGGAAAAGCCAGAGCAAGAACAGGCCCAGTCCTTCTTGGAGCAGGGAAATTACTACTGGAACTCGGGCATGTTTATCTGGCAGGCGAGCGTCTTTGCTCAAAAGCTCGAGCAGTTCGCTCCCGAGATGTCCGTGTACTGGAAAAGAGTTCTGGAAGCCCTCGAAAACGACAGTCCCAGCCATATACAGGATGTTTTTGATGAGATCCCCTCCATCTCTATCGATTATGCCCTGATGGAGAAAGCTCAAGGCGTTAGAATGTGCAAGGGAGATTTTGGCTGGTCTGATGTCGGGGTTTGGTCTTCCCTTGTCGACATCTGGTCCCAGGACGATAAAAGGAATGCCCTCAGAGGAGAGAGCATCGTCCTGGACGCCACGAGCTGCCTCCTCCACAACCCCCAAAAGCTGACCGCTTTAATCGGAGTCAAGGACCTCGTCGTGGTCAACACCGAGGATGCCCTCCTCATCTGTCATAAGGAGCAGGACCAGAGGATTAAGGACATCGTTGAGATCCTGAAGAAAAAAGGCAAAGACGAGTATTTATGAGTTTCAGGAGAGCCCACCCCCTCATCTCGAATAATCTGGATTATTCGATCTAGCATAGACATTTATTCTCATCACGTTTTTGGGGATGCTTCCTTGAACGTAAAAAACACCAGAAAGCCTTTTGGGGCTCAATATATAGTGGCTGAATAAATTAACCACTATATTTAGCGCTTCCTCCTCTATGTATAATGACGAACTCCCTCTGAGGATCTTGTGAATTTATCCCTGAAATCTCCTAGAAAACGATCTTACTTCAGACTAAAAAATCTTATTCTCTCCTGAACCATTTTATTTGACAGAGGAAAAGATATTTTCTATATTAATAATTCCCGCCATAACCCAGAAAAGGAAGAAAAAATGAATCGAGTCACCAACAAAGACCTTTTCAAAAGGCGAGATTTCTTGAAGATGATCGCTGGAGGGGCCTTCGTGGCCGCACTCGATCCTACCTCTTTTACAGATATAGCCGGCAAAAGGAAAACCAAACTCTTTTGGGTGAAAAGGATTCCTCAGCAGCCCTTCTACCATCTTGACCAGTCCAATTATCATGCCGGAATCGACTGTCTTCTCCAGCTCATGGGAAAGAAAGGGCTCAAATTTTACCGATCAGCCAAAAAAACGCCTCTCAGCAGCAAGAGGGGACTGATCGGAGCGGAGGACGTGGTCTTGATCAAGGTCAACGCCCAGTGGAAATACAGGGGCTGCACCAACAGCGACCTCATCCGGGGGCTGGTTCAGAGGGTCTTGGATCATCCCGATGTTTTTACCGGTGAGGTCGTCATCTTTGAGAACGGCCAAGGCCGCGGCAGCCTGAACTGTGACACCTCCCGTTCTTACTCAAACAGCGAAGTCCACGCTAACGCCCTCGACGAATCCCACTCCTTTACCTATCTTGTCGAGACAATCTTCCAGGATCCCCGCGCCTCCTCCTATCTCCTCGACCCGATAAAATCCAGGTTCATCGACGAGGATGACCATGAAACCGATGGCTACCGCAGGTACGAGAATGTTTCCTATCCCTGCTTCACAACCCAGGGAGGACACAGGATAGAACTCCAGAAAGGCCTCTGGACAGGAGATGGGTACGCTCAGAATCTCAAGCTGATCAATGTCCCGGTGCTGAAGCATCATGATAGAGGGGGCTCAGAGATAACTGCCTCTCTCAAGCATGTCTACGGCATCGTCTCGATGTCTGACGGACAGAGCGGTTACCGTCATTACCAGGGCCTTGGGGATACCTGCGGGAAGATGATGGTGTCTGTCTGCACCCCGGTCCTGAATATCATGGATGCCATCTGGGTCTCCCACCGGTCTCTCGGCGGGCATCCGACCTCTGTCCCTTATCGAGCCCAGCAGATTATTGCCAGCCAGGACCCTGTGGCCCTGGATTACTGGGCGGCAAAAAAAATCATGTATCCAATCGACAAGAACCACCGGCATCATCCACTGTTTCCCGGAATCCAAAAATGGCTAATCGACGCTGAGGAGATCATTAACACCCGAGGCGGACTTTTCCACCGCCAAAAGGGGATATTTGTCAGGAAGGTCACTCAAAATGAAAATAAAATGGAGGCCTATAAAGCCAACGCCAAGCGTTTCCTCAGAAGATACCTAAGACGGGCTTAGGAAGATCACTTCCTGAGTCGGACTAACTCCACTCTGTACATTTATTCTCCACTCTCATCAGCCTCAAGAACGTGGCTTTTCTTTTCAGCAGGGATTCAATCACTTTTGGTAAGGCTTGGGAAACCTGGTAGGGCGTGTCGTGGATAAAAATGATCGCTTTTTTATTCTTTCGGATATTCCTTTTCAATCTTTTGTCCAACTTCGTCGGGTCTTTTATTATCCAGTCAATATAATCGTAGAATGCGATATTCATTATCTCTCGAACAGAATCGAGACTTCCGAGTAGTCTTTTATCTTCGATGAATGCGATTTCTTGATCGGTAGCCGGGACTTCATCATCACTGGCTCCCAAATGTTCAGGATGAATGTATCTAAACAACTTCCGGCTTCACTCTTCTCGTTTCGACGAAGAAGACGCCGAGGATGGCTACGATAGCAAACAGAAAGCCTCTCCAAAGGGCGCTCACAGCGATCTGGCTCATAAGCTGGATCGAGGTCAACACCTTAGCCCCTGCCTGATCATAGAAGTGGGTTCCAACAGCACTCAGAGCAGCATAAAAGATACCGAGAAAAACTCCACATCCCACTCCGGCTATAAATCGTCTCGAAAGAGGGGCCCCACCAGCCCAAACAGAAACAGCCGCTGCTGCCAGAATAGGAATCCAAAGAGCTATCCACCAGATGTCGCCGAATTGAGGCCGGAATCCCTTGAGAGAGAAAAAAGCGGTATCCATCCCCCCCAAAAGAGCCGTCCCGGCGATAACACACAGCGGTACATGCCAGTATCTGGATCTCAACTCGGCCCGGCGTTCCCGGCGGAGCCGGAAGCGTCTCCTCAGGGTCAGGGGAAAATTGTAGAACATATCAAAGACGGCATGTTCGAGCAGGGCGCCCCGTTCACCGAAAACAGGGACGATGTGGGAAACTCCGAGGGCCCAGCGGCCGGCCATGAAACGGGCCAGGTCAGGATAGCGGTAGGCCATCTGAATGGGGAAAGCCAGATAACCGACGTATTTAAAAAAACTGACGAAGAAAGCAATATTGTAATCTCGAAAGTTACGCTCTCTGATGACAAGGAACGTAACGTACAATCCGCGGACGAGCGAACCAGGAGAGATCGGGATAACCTGGAAAAAACCCAGGATCAGGCCGGCATGCACAGAGGCTTCCTGCCAAGAGAGCTCCGGGTGCAACCGGATGTAGATAAAGGCGACGATGACGGAAACGATCTGGGTTATCGGAGCCGTGCAGACATGAACGGCCAGGCTTTTCAAGTATTTCTGGATGTAGGGTTCCTTGATCTGGGATTGAACGTTGGCGGCCTCGCGGGCAGTCAGCATACCATCTTTCTGTCCTTGAGTGATCATACCCCGCACCCATTCCTCCCTGGCGTCGGCTTTGAAATACAGGCGAAACGGCCGGGCAAACATATAATCGAGCGACTGGAGGAAAAAGCGCCAATCCGATAAAAATCGATGCATTTTCGGTGGTAATATTAAAAGCGGCAGATGGAGAAGAAATCTCAAGGGATGACTGGCTAACTTCCTCGAACGCTCTCCAGAAATGCGCCCAGTCCTGTGCCAACGGATAAGAGCTTCCACAACGCGAGCCCTGGAGGCACGACGAAAATAGTCCGGTCTGGTCCAGATCTGCCTGTAATGCTGGCGATAAACGTCATGTCCTGCGGTTCGGCGCAAAAAGTTGCCGAAGACAGGTAATAGGCCCAGAATCCAGTAAATCAAAGCCAAGAATCTGCGCTGAAGCAGTTTCTCAGCCGTATTCTCGCTGATGATCTTCCGGATGTTCCAGCTTTTGATAAAACTGGTCCTGATAGAAGCCCTAAGTTTCGGATTGGTTAACAACTTTAGACGGTGATGGGCGATATCTGGCAACGAATCACGGTAAGATTTATCGACCTCCTTGAGTTCAGCGACAGCCTCTTCCAGGCCTGTAAAGGCATCGGGCTGTTCGTCGATAAAAGACTCGAGCTTCTCGATATTCCCTCTATCAAACTGAACAAGACGGCCCCTCTTTAATCCCTGGAAGATGAGCTTAATATCGCCGGGACACTGGGGCAGGAAGGGAAGAAGGGCCAGGCCGGCCCTGAAATCCACCGCGACTAAGCCGCGAGTGGGGTCGGGATCGCTGTCGATGCGTTTGAGGGCGTTCGGCTGGCTTTTAAGCGTCCACCACTCGTACTGGCGGGCTAACTCTGTCGCTCCCATATCATGCATTAAGGTCACAAGATTGGCCATGAAAGTCCGTTTGGCGAGGTACTCGGGGGAACCCAGGCTTTCTCCTGGATCGCCCACTTTCCATTTTCTCCTGGCATCCAGGTTATTATCCACCTCGAACCGCCATACCCGGCCTTCTATCCACTCGCTGATTTCACCACAGCTGCCGATGGTGTCGTCGACGAGAGTGGCCAGGATATCGACCACAGCGTCTTCAGAACCAAACCTGAGCCTGGCTCCGCGCCGGATGATTTTCTGCCAGAGAGCCCCGGCTCGGGCTGCATCTGGATTGACCTGAAGAGAATACGGGGCTTGGAAGGCCAGCCCGAAAATCACGTTCCGGAACCATCGCGAAAAACCCTTCGGCGGGATGAGTATTTTCAAGGCATAGGAATGGCCTTCCTGAAGGCCGACGATCGGATCGCCGTCAGGTTCAACCTCAACAGCTTTGACTCGGTAAACTTGTCCGGCATAACCCCCGCCCACAAACCGCTCGATTTCAAGCTTGACTCGTCCTTCTCTGGGCGGAAAAACCCCTCTGATCCTGTATTCGAGGGCTGTGTCTGGCTCGTAACGCCGTCTCCGCCGGGGACGGAGGATTTTCTGGTTTTTAAAAAGATTCTCTAGATGCTGGATCGTTGTCAAAGAGTATTCTACACCCATCCACGTCTCTTCAGAACATTAACAGCAATCTTTATCCTTTAACATCAAACATCCATGATTTTCTATTGACAAGCTTATAACAGAGCCCCGAGGGGATGTCAATCTGAAAGGGAGGAAGGGCAGACGATTTTTGTTTAACGATTTTCAAGTTCGACATACGAGTGAGTCAAGGTGAGATGAGAGATCTCACCTCCATCCTGAGATGATTTTTTCTAGGGGCTTTTGGTCGTGACTATTTAAAACTTTCGATGTGATCCCGTACAAATTGGGAAAAGGACCTAGGCTTCATGCCGGTGATCTGTTCCACGGCTGAGGAAATCTTGGACCCATAGCCAGCCCTGAAGGCCGCATTGAGTTCTATCAATCCCTCGATTAACCAATCCGGCATTCCCATTTTCTTCATTCCCATCCTGGCAACATCGTCGGTTATCGGAACGTAGGTGACTTTCTTCTCGATCGCTTTGCTAAAGATCTCGGCCAATTCATGGAAGGTTAGGGCCTCGGGTCCGGTGAGATTATAGGCTTTGTTTTCATGTCCGCGTTCGGTCAGCACCTTGACAGCCACGGCAGCGATATCGCGAACATCGATCTGGCTGATCTTGGCATTATCAACGGCCATGTAGAAAGTTCCTTGGTTTTTAATCGTGGCTGAACTCGAGTTGAAGTGGTTCTGCATGAAAAAGTTGGGGCGTAGATGCGTGTACGGAATACCAGAATCCTCGACGATTCTCTCTGCCTCTCGATGCCATCTGGCCAGCACCATATCTTTTTTTGAGTCCGCATCCAACACAGACATCTTCACGACATGCTTCACTCCGGATTTCTCAGCTGCCTCGACGAGGACCGAGGTCATCTCGACAATCCTGTCCGAGGGTGGAGTGAGCAAGAACACTCTGTCAACGTCCTGGAGTGCCTTATCGATGGTTTCTGGCCTATCGTAGTGGACCTCTTCAATTTCAACACCGAGTTCTTTGAAGGTGTCGGCTTTAGCTAAGGAATGGACGCCGGCGCGGACATCTGCTCTGACAGCAGCTAACTGCTTAACCACCTCATGGTCTACAGTTCCAGTGGCTCCTGTGACCAAAATTTTATTATTCATGATGTCTCCATAATAAGATTTTCTAATTTGGAAATGATTTTAGATATATCGATTCGCCGTCAAGGCGACGAGATAAGAGGCGCTCTCCTTCTCATCAATTTATGCGAAAGACGGTCGATTGTACTATTACTCCTATATCCTTAATAGGTATACTATATATTAACTTGAACAGATTCTCCGGTCAATCATGAAAGTAACGGTGAGAAGTTCCCCAATCCCTGTCCAGGATTAAAATGTGTACATCAGACCCAGGGACAGGCTGAGGATCTTCTGCTGCGGGTCGCTGAAGATCGGGCTGTAACGGACATCAAATCTTGTCATCAGGCTTTCGAGGGCCGAGAAAAGGATTCCCCCGCCAAGATTTGCCATCCCGTTTGTCTTTTTGTCAGGAGCCGAGAATTCGATGACAAACCCGAATTCAGACCTGTACAATTCATCCTCGGCAGTAAGCTTGTCGAATCCGCCGCCGACCAAGATGTATGGGCTCAGACGGCCTTCGAGAACTCGATAAACGACATTCATGGTCAGAGCGTAATGGCGACTCGAATCAACCTCCACGGTATCTAGATCAGACGGATCCACCAGGGTAAGTTGGGATGAAAAAAAGGTGCGATAATCCAGTTCGAGGCCGATTTGATCGTTAAAATTGATTCCTAGCGCGATCCCCAATTGGAGAGGCGAATGGGCCGGCGTGATCGGAAAATCATTCTCTCCATGTATGTAGTCAGCCTCTGACCCGGAGGTAAAAACGCGGCTCCAGCCTCCGAAAACGGACAACTGGCCCTTTTGAGCTTTGGCCTGGACTGCACCAAGGAAAAGCAGAAGAAAGAGGATGGTCACAGGCCGTAGAACCTTTTTCCGATGTCTTTTAGTCATCATAATGCTTAAAACCCCGAACCCACCAAAACCTCCTCTCCCAAGCTCCCATACTCGGGGTAAGGCCTGTGGGTCGAGTTGCCCGCCCGCATGATGCGAACACCTCGAATCCCCGCCTCGATGGCGGCCCTGATGTCACCGTCGGAATCTCCGTAAAATATTTGGATATTATTAGCCAGGATAGCCTTTGATTTGAGGTTGGTGAAGATCACGTCGTTGATGTCATCCAGGTTAAAAATCTTGGCCAAGAGCTCGGTCACTGTTTCCGTCTCTGTTTTCCACCTGGCCGTGATAAAGTAAATAGCATCTCCACGGTTTTTGTGGAATTCGATCAACCGCCTGGCACATTCCTTCGGGAGACTGAACTCATCCAATCCGTTGTTCATCTCATTCCAGAACTCCTCCATCTCAAGATAATTATTACTCCCAGGAGAATACTTCTGCTGTCCATAATAATAGCCTGGTGAGGAAAAGAGCGTGGTATCATCCACGTCAAACCCGACTCTCATCGGCTGTTGGTTCTCCAGGCTGCTGACGATGTCTTCCATCGTCACCCACCGGATTTCAGGCTTTTCCTGTCCTGTAGAACAACAAAAAAAGAGAACAGAAAGAAGGAGGTAGACGAAGGCCAGCCTTTTCGACATCGACCTCTTTCCTTCAATCGAGAACAACAAGGCCTTTCTCATCTCTGCCTCCTAGACGGGTATTTTTATTTTTTTATGAAAAGATTATACTCGTCGCCAAATTCTATTGTCAAAGATGAAGAATCATATAACAATAAACAATAATAATAACTCAGGAGAGTGAGATGAGAAAAATCATACCTATCGCTATGCTGCTGTTGGTGTGTTTTCCTTCGGCCTTCGGGAATGAAGCCATCATCATCGGAAACGTAGAGGGAGAGGGAATGTTGATCTATCCTTCCCAAGTAGAAGAAGGTCCCGATGGGAACATATACGTCTATGATATGGCCGACTCGACCATCAAAGTCTATTCTCCCAACGGTGAATATTTAAGGAGAATCGGGGGCCAAGGACAGGGTCCGGGTGAAATCCAGCGGGCCGACGGCGTGACCTTCGGGTTCACCGAAGAAAGAAATTTATTTTTTACAGAATATTTTGGCGGACATCCGT
>CAYGBF010000297.1:0-12202 GCA_964348035.1 uncultured Eubacteriales bacterium
GGAGTCAACCTGACTCTTAACGGAAAACAAGAAAAAATCCGCTACCAGCGGCGCTTTCGCCTCGATCCAGAAGAAAAAGGTATCGACCTCTCAGAACCTCTTTATATCGCTACTATGGCCGAATGGACAAAAAAAGGTGGAATCGCCCGCGTGGATAAGGGCCGGCCAGGAGCCGAGATGCTTCTCTGGGATGATGCAGTCTTCTCCCTGCGGAAGGCCGAGAAAGCCGATGTCTACCTCTACACCAGACAAACCTACAAAGATTATGCTGATTATTATGTCTCGGATGCCTCTCTTAAAAAGGGAACGAGAATAACCGAGGCCAACCCGCAGCAGAAGGAGTTTCTCTGGTCGTCCGGCTCCATGCTCCTCGATTATGAGAGCGCCAAAGGAGACAAACTCCAAGCCGCACTTTTTCTGCCTGCAGAATACAAGAAAGGACAAAGTTACCCGACAATCGTCTATATTTATGAAAAGCTCTCGAGTAGGCTCAATCGCTATTTCACCCCCTCTGCCCGGGGCTTTAACAAATCCGTGTACACAAGCCGAGGGTATGCAGTCTTGATGCCGGATATCGTCTACAAGGTTAACGATCCGGGGATGTCGTCAGTCTGGTGTGTCCTGCCTGCGGTAGAAGCCGCAATAAAAACAGGAGTGGTGGACAGAGACAGGATAGGGATCCATGGGCATTCCTGGGGCGGGTATCAATCATCCTTCCTGGTCACCCAAACAGACATCTTCAAAGCCTGCGTCACCGGAGCTCCTCTGACAAACATGATCAGCATGTATAGTTCTATATACTGGAGAACGGGTTCGGCCAATCAGCCGATTTTTGAAAGCAGCCAAGGACGGTTCAAAGGTGGTTACTGGGATAATCTAGAAGCTTACACACGGAACTCTCCTGTTTATTATGCCCAGAATGTGAAAACGCCTCTTATAATCCTCCATAACGATAAAGATGGAGCCGTCGATTGGAACCAAGGAATCGAATACTTTAATACGCTCAGACGTCTAGGACACACTGTTGTCATGCTTCAATACAAAGGAGAAGCACACGGTTTACGAAAACCACACAATCAAAAAGACTATACAGTCAGGATGCGCGAGTTCTTCGACCACCACCTCTTGGGTAAACCAGCCCCAAAATGGCTGAAGGAAGGCATCGCCCATCTCGAGCACGAAGAGCACATCAAGGATAAGACCAAGAAAATCATCAAAAAGAAAAAGTCCTGATTATTGTCTAATAGAATTATTGAGTAATTGGGAGAATAGTCCTGTTTTCAGTTCTCGGCTGCGGCCAGCTGGAGAGACACCCAAACATCCAATCCCCTGGGCATCTGCGGTCTCCGGCCGCCCATTCCCATACCGCCTCGTCCTCCTCTCATTCCGCCCATGCCGCCACCAGGCCTTCTTCCTCCCATTCCACCTCGCATTGCCCTAGGATCAAACTTGGGGATTTCTAATCCTAGGCCGATGGCGTCTCCCGGCTGAGTTCCGATGGCATACGGGAACTGTTCGCCGGATCGGAGGGGAACCTTCAGCTCGTAGACGACCATCCCGCCAGAGAGATTGATCTTGACCTCAATCCCTTTGACTTCTTTGACCGGTATCCTGTGTGGTTTGTCTTTTCCTGGCCTGATGATTTCCAGCTCGGTCAAAGACTCCTGGAAACGCTCTTGAAGTTCTTGAGGATCCTGTTCTCTATCTCTACCTCTCATCCTGATGTCCACATCGTCCTCTCCTATGGCTTGTCTGCCCAGGGGAAACCTTATCCCGAATGTTTTTTCTTTGCCTCCCTCGGGGTCGAACCAGGCCGTAAACCCCTGCATCATCACTTGAGTTCGGAGTGTCGGTTCTGCAGCAATCAAACACACATACAGATCGCTCTCATCATTCAGGAATCCGACGGATATGTCTTCACACTCAAAAAAGTAAAGGGCTCCTAACCAATCAGAGCTGTTCCCATCGACTGTGATCGCTTGCTTTTTCCATCGGCTGTCAAGTTCTACAGTCCCGCATCCGACCAAAAAAATGACAAAAAGGAATAGGATAAATAGGTTAAAAAAGGGTCGGTGAGTAAATATCTTTTTGCCTGCTTTGGGAATGGTGTTCATTTTTTTCTCCTTACTTGAACTTTTCTAGAATCTTCTGTGGCTTTCTTTAGGCATTGGCGAGAAGGATAAAAAAATAGGATCAACCTCGGATGTACTCCGAGATTGATCCTACATACTGAGGGCGTGAGACTTACTTCTTCACAGGTTCACGAAATCTCCGAAAACGCCGGAATCTCTCTCCCCGTGGGGACATTTTTCTGTCTCTCATCCGGTCCTTCCCTATTTCTTTGAGCGCATCACGCTGCTCAGGGGTGAGAACGGTTCCGATCTCTTCTCTGACTTTCAGCCTGTGGATAAACACTTCATGCCTGTTGCTGGCAGATTTCGACAGAGTGGCCTTTATTTTGGCGTAATCCAAGTTTTCTCTGTCTTGTAACAATTTCTTCAGCTCTAAACGGATGAGATTGTTGGCATTCTGCATCTCGACCATCTTCTCTGCTGATGAATCCATAAGAGCATTTATCTTGTCGAGCTGATCATCGGTGATGTTGAGTTCTTTCTGGTTAGCCTTGAGGACCATCAAGATTCCGGCCGGAGCTCGTCTCATCATCCTCTGACCTCGATGACCCCTTCTCATCTCTTGGAAGGGCTGGGCGAGGCTGCTGGCTGTGAGAAGTACGACCGCCGAAACGACAACCAAAAATTTCAAGCTTTTTTTCATCTGAGCCTCCTTTATCTTCGACATTTTTGTTTCCTGTATTTTAGACGTCCGAAGTGTCCGATTTATTCCCTTTTGATGTTAAAAATAAGTAAAGAAGCCTGTCTTATTTTATTATCCTGTCTTTCCTATTATCTAGATGATAGAAACTTGACAATTTCGTCGGTCTCTTTTTCTGTCAGGAAACCAGGATCTCTCGCATTCTTAATCATCCTCTCTACGGTTATCCACCATTCATCCTCACTCTTTTTCGCTTGGTAGACACGCTCCAAGTTGTGGCAGCGAGAACATTTCTTGCCGACCAAGGTCTTTCCGATTTCCTCTTCCACGCTGGCTAGGTCCTCGCCAGCCCGTTTTTCCTGCTGCTTCAACAGAAAGAAGATGATCTGTTTGGCATCGTAATCGCGGATATTCGGAGCATCGATCAGGGCCATGCGGTTGACTGTTCTCGTCCAGCCTTCCTCGTCCTTGAAGGCGCGGAAAACCCTCTCTAGAGTATGACACTTGGCGCATTTTCTCACCGCCAGCTGACGTCCTATATTTTCGTCCATGGTCACTTTATCCAGGGATGAAACGACCACCATGCGGATGGCTCCCTTGTACATAAAATAGTGGCCAGCAGTGATAGCATTCAACAGGAAGACCAGGAGGAACACCAAAAGCCCGATAAAGAAAAACCGTGAGGTCAACAATCTGTACTTTCGGGCAATCGCGATTTTCACCGCGAGCAGAGGAATTAACGCCAGAGCAAACACCACATGGAATATTCCTCTGGGCGACAATTCATCCTGGTATCCGCTGAGTCTGGCGATCATGGTGTAGACCATGAACACATAGATGAGGATGAAGAGATACCCAAACAGACGGTGAGCCCAGATAAGCATGGGCCCATGCATCCTGTCTTTAGCATTCCCCTTAAGATGAATCATAATCCCAACAGCCTTGGCTCCGACAATCAGGAATACGACTCCTATGAGTGAATTTATGAGTGGGTTCATGTCTTCCTCCTCAAGCCAGATCCACGCCCGTGATCCTGGACAGTTCGGGATTGATGGCTTTTAAATCCTGTCGACTCAGTTTGTGGATGTCGTCCTTGCCGCATATCCGGGCAATGGTCTTGATGTCACTGGTTGCTGCCTGGATAAAATTGGCGACTCTTTGGGCCGACTTTAACACCTTGAGGCGCCTTCTGGGCTTCTTGGTTTGGGTGGCGATGCCGTAAGGACAGGTGCCGAGATGGCACTCTCGGATATACTTGCATCCGAGAGCTATCTTTAAAGCGCCAGCCATGTAAACCGCCTCGGCTCCTAAAGCCAATGCCTTGGCCGCATCGGCCGAGTGACGGAGCCCTCCCGTGGCGATCAAGGTCACCCGGTCCCGCAAGCCTTTCTTAACGATATAATCGGCGACCCTGGGAAGAGAATACACCAAAGGCAGGCCGACATGATCCTTGGTAAACACAGGAGCTGCACCCGTTCCCCCTTCACCACCATCGATCACGAGGACATCGGGAATATGCTCCTGGGAAAAGAGTGCCTCCAGATCCTTTTCCAAGTGAGAGCCGACAAATTTGAGAGAAATGGGTTTTCCACCTGTCAGCTTTCTGAGCCAAGCGATCTTATCCGCGAGGTTTTTAGGCGTTTCGATATCCCTGTGTCGGGACGGAGATTCGGCCATCTTCCCGGCCGGAATCTTTCGAATCTCGGCAATCTCTTAAGTGACTTTACTCCCCGGCAGCTTCCCTCCCATGGCCGGCTTGGCCCCTTGGGAAATTTTGATCTCAATCATGTCCGCCAATTTCAACCTTGACTCATCAATCCCGAACCGGCCTGAAGCATACTGCAGAGTGATCCTCTCCGCCAGCTCTCTCTCTTCATCCAGCATCCCCCCTTCACCGGTGTTGGCTATGCCGCCGACTGTGGTTGAGGCCTTGGCCAAGGCCATCTTTGCTTCAGGGCTCAGAGCCCCGTACGACATTCCCGCATTCAAGATGGGGGTTTTCACTTCTATCGGTTGTTCGGCCGTTTTGCCTAAAACGACTTCAGTGTTCACAGGCACTTCATCCAGAAGAGGGGGATTGGCAATCTGACCGGCCATGAACAGCAGATCATCCATGTTCATGAACTTGCGGGTAGTCCCTTTCCCCTCGAGATAATAATGGCCGGTCTCAGCCATGTATTCGATCATCATCCGGGATTTTGCATCCCAACGGGCAAAGTGTTCGTACGTCGGGTCCTCTCCAAAGCTTTCTGCCGGCGTTTTGCATACCGGACAGAAATGAAAATTGATCTCACCCGTTTGAAGAAACCCACAGACTGGACAGCGGTAGACATTCATATCGTTTAACCTCCCTCAAAACATTGTGATCATAATAGTATAAAGGAAAGGACCGAACAAGGTGAGAGATTGAAAAAGAACAGCGTATTGTCTGCTGGTCGGCTATTCGTAGCGGATGGCGTCGATCGGGTCGGCCAGGGCGGTCTTGATGACCTGGTAGCCGATGGTGACCAGGGCCACAACAAAAGTGACTCCGACCGTCACCATGACCACACCTACATCTAACTTTGTCCGGTATACAAAAAGATTCAGGAACTTTTCGGCGGCAAAATAGGCTAGAGGCACCGCGATCAAATGGGCCACCAGTATGATCCTCAGGAACTTCCTCGAAAGCAGAAACATAATCCCCCTTGTGGACGCTCCCAGAACCTTTCGAATCCCGATCTCCTTTTTCCTCTGCTCCAGAAGAAGCGAGGCCAGACCGAACAATCCTAGACAGGATATGAACACGGCTAAAAAAGCAAGACTGTTCAAGATTTTATTCATAATCTTTAAAAGAACATAGATTTCTTCAAACCAGTCATCGAGGAATCGGTATTCGAAAGGAAAAGCCGGCGATGTATCTTTAAAAATCCTCTCGATATAGGCCAGGCTCCCCTGAATATCCCTAGGATTTATTTTGATCAGAAGGTCGTAATACCAGCTTGGCCGGATACCCATTACCAAGGGCGAGATATCGAAAATCAGCGGCTGATGATTGAAATTCTTGACAACACCGATGATCCTTCCCGGTCGGCCAGCCAGAACAACCCTTTTTCCGATCGGATCCGCCATTCCCATAAAACGGACCGCCGCTTCATTGACCACATAAGCCTCGGTGGCATCTGTCGGGTATTCCTCTGAAAAATCCCGGCCCTGCACGATCTCCAGACCGAAGGTCTCCGCATAATCATGATCAACATACAGAAAATTCAACTCCACTTCCCTATCCGAATCCATCCCCTCCCACTCAAAATTATTGACGTTGAAGAGCAGGTGGGGAGGAGCCGAGGAATAAGTAACGTTCAGGATGTGCGGGTCCTGCAGCAATCTCTCTTTGAACGTTTTATAGGCCTCTCTCAACTGATCATTCGTTTGGATATGGACGATCTGTTCCCGCGAGAAACCCAGCTCGGTGTTCCGGATGTGGCGCATTTGTTTGTAGGCGACCACGGTCAGAATGATCAACAGCACTGAGACAGAAAACTGACCGATGACAAGGATCGTCCTGAACAGGGAACCTCTCCGTCCTCTACGGCTCTCTTTCTTCAAGACTTTTGCAGGTTGGAAGGCGGAGAGAAAAAATGCCGGGTAGCTCCCCGCGATAAAGCCTGTCATTACAGCTGCCATCACAAGGAACAGGTAAATAATCAACTTCCCGGATCCTAACAGAGACATTTCTTTGCCTTGAAGACTGTTAAACACCGGAAGAAAGAGATCAACCAGAACGACCGCTAGACAGAATGATACCAAGGATAGAAGCATGGATTCTCCCAAAAACTGCTTGATGATATCCGCCCGTGTGGCCCCGACGACCTTTCTCATTCCCACTTCCAGAGCCCGGATACCGGAACGGGCCGTCGTGATATTCATGAAGTTAACACAGGCAATAGCCAGGACCATAACCGCAATCAAAGCAAAGATGAGAATGAACCTTCTGTCGCTTCGGCCGCCCTGCGCAATGTTCAAGTGGGCCTCTCTTACAGGCTGGAGGGAGACGACATAATCATCCTCGGGATGGTATCTCTGGATTGTGCCGGCGATCTTGCGGCTGATGTCCTCGATGGAAGCGCCCTCCTGGAGCAGAACATAACCGACAGTCTCCCGCCACCAGGAAGAGATTCGTTCGCTGTCATAGAGCTGGAGTGAGGCCATGAAATCGAACTGAAGATGCGAATTGTAAGGGACCTTCTCGACAATTCCAGTCACTTCGAGATCCCGTGTATTGTTCCAGCGGATGACCTTTCCCATGGGATCTTCATCTCCGAAATACCTGCGGGCAGCCTCTCGTGTGATCACCAAAGAAGAGAGGTCATTCAAGGCCGTCTCCGGATTTCCTTCGATGAAATCATAGGAGAACATGGAGAAAAAAGAGGGATCGGTCAGAAAAAACCGGTGTTCGTAGAAACTCGTATCGCCGTACCGGACAGCACTGCTGTAAGCATGGGTTCTGACACGTGTGACCTCGACAATCTCGGGATACTCATCTTTAAGGATCTTGGGAAGAATATAGGGTACGCTGGGCACCCCCGGATCACTCGGATCGCCGGCCTTCCTGAGAATTATGCGGCAGAGACGGTCGCTGTGGGTGTGGAATGTATCGTAATTCAGTTCGTCGTAGACCCAGAGAAAGACTAGGATGAAGCAGCCCATTCCAACGGCCAGGCCTGCGATATTGATAAGGGAAAACCCCTTGTATCTCCTGATGTTTCTGAAAGCTATCTTGATATAATTTTTAATCATGGCGTCTCTTGTTTTTGCCCGACTCCAAGGGTCAGACAAGAATCATTAATTAAGCAAATTTCATGCCAGGTTCAGGAACAGGGCAAAAAACCTTTCAACAGAGGGAAAAGAACCGTTTTAATGTTCTATATCGAATACTAAGTGTCCATTTCCGAACGTTTTTTTGAGTCGGAAGTCTCGGTTGATTTGTGTTTATTTGTCGTTAACCTCGCCGTTTTGGATGAGTATATAGAAAAAAAACAGATTGGCTTGAAAAGTGCCTTTTCAGACAAAGAATGGAAGGTCGATACAGCCAAGACGCCGTGGTTGAACTCCTGGCAGAGTCCGTTAGAATTCTATTTTAACTCTGAACGTCGGACGTCCGCAGGGGGATACTAATCGTGAAGGTGGATCCTTTGCCCTTCTCACTATCCACTTCGATCGATACGCCGTGCTCGCTGAAGATCCGGAAGCAGATGGATAAACCAAGACCAGTCCACACTCTTCTTCCTTTGGTCGTGTACCCAGGATCGAATATTTTATCGAGATCCTCCCCGGAAATACCCCTCCCATTATCTTCAATCTGAATCACGACATTCTCATTCTCACGACGTGTTTTTATCCTTATCAGGCCCTGTCTATCCGTGGCTTCGATGGCATTGGTCAGGATATTCAAGAAGACCTGGTTGAGCTGTCCTGGGTTACAATAGATCTCTGGAAGAGGAGAAAAGTCCTTCTCGATTTCCAGCTTCAGCTCGGGATTGAAGATGAGCAGAGTAAGGGTATCCTCGATTCCTTGATGAATGTCGGCCTTCTGGTATTCGGTAGCATCGAGCTGGGCAAATCCTCTCAGTGCTTTAACAACCTTGTCTATTCTGGAGGCTCCGATAGCCGTGGACTGGTTGAGCTCTGTCAATGCTTCCACTGCGCGGGCAAGCTTTTCTTTTTTTGCCTCTGTCCACGTCTTGTCTTCCTTATCTTCTATCACGCCATCGATGATTTTGATGATCCTCTGGGCCGTGTCGGCGTTGGAGTTTATCGCCCCGAGGGGTGTGTTCACCTCATGGGCCAAGCCGGCCACAAGATTACCGAGGGAAACCATCTTTTCCTTCTGGATGAGCTGGGCTTGTGTCTGACGGAGTTTTATGTTGGTCTCTTCCAATTCCTCGGCATGCTCCTTGAGGGACTGCTTCAGAGAAATCTGTTTCTGCCTCGATCGGTAGATACGATACCGGCTGTGGTAGAGGAGACTGGATAACACCGTACATAAGACAACCGCCAAACTCAGGAGCACATAGGACTCAGCCTTTACATAAAGGGGTGCATCGCCAAAAAATCCTGGTACATAACCAGCCAGCAGGTGAAATTGCAGCATTATCGTCCCTCCAAGCACGGTGATCTGCCAAGGCTTGAAGGGAGCAGCGCCCATTCCGATCAACAAGGGCAGGATTAGATAACCGGCCGAATTGGTAACATTTCTTCTCGCCATATCGTCGAAGAGAATAGCCATACATATAGACATGATTAACAGAAAAACCACGATTCGGCCGCCTCGAGGTCTTCGACAGAACCTGGATAAAATTATTCCCACAGCACCCAAAAAGAAGATCACGACTTTGTCTGCAACAGCAGCCACATTCTCGATTCCTGGTCGAGTAATCCAGACGAGCTTCTGACCGACAATCAAACTCATCAATCCCACATGTATCACTGGAGCTATAACTCCCAGAGTGCCGGCAATGATCATACCGCTCCGGGTCAGACGGGTGATGTATTCACGGAATCCTGAATCCTTTTCCATCCTGTCAGGGAACAAATAACTCAGCCAGTAGGAAAATGATTTCTTTTTTGGCCTAGTCATTTCTCTCTCTTACCAGCAAGCTAGATCACAGGTTAAAAAAGGAGATAGATTTTACCCTGACGGAGTTTAGTTGACTTTCTGTCCCTCCTGTTCGGATTATATCAAAGGCAAAAGAAAATTGTCAAAATGTCAACCAAGATAGTAAGCATCCTTATTTCCGTGATAACCGTTACTATTATGGATCAGGTAGGGCGCATCGAAAACACGCGGACTTTCCCCAGCGAGGAAATCCCGCTCCGATTCGGGCCTCGCTCTCCTCTCCTGAGGAGAGGAGCCATGCCCGCTCGGCCCTGCTAGGGTTTTCTCAACACCCTACCTGATCCATTTCATATCTCAATGTGGTTTACTATCACGGTTTTGGGGATGCATCCACCAAGATACGTTAATGTAAAACGAAATCAAGGGCAATCCCGTGCAGAGTTCGTTCGAGCGAAAACCTTTGATACACCACCCGAATCGTCAAACCAGCGTAGGTGAATCCCAGGGGGATGGTCGGGAATTCAATCCCGAACCCGAATTTAAACCCATCTTTCTTGTATGGGGATCGCAGGCCGATGGCATAACCGAATTCAAAATGATAGGCATCCCAGAGATGGAACGGACTCGGCAATTTTAGGCCGAACCCCAGTGAGGGAACGAGCAGTGATCGGCGACCCTCATCGAGGAAAGGCATCCATTCCACATCGATCGATGATTTGTGGACCACCAATAGATTATCGATCAGCCCATAGCCCAATCCGATATGGCTACCAAAACCACGTCCTCTCTTCTTGAAGGCTGGTCCTCCTCCGATGTGAAACAGTAATCCTTTATAACTTGGAGGAAAGTTTCTTGTCTGATAAAACCGAACCGAGGCCACATCGGGATGAGATTGGATCAACTGGGCGGGACTCTGTGTGTCCAGCAGCTCAGGAACCATCCACTCTGGGATGGCCGCGCGAGGATACAGAAATTCCTGATCAAGGCCGTGTAAATCTGGATCATGGAACCCGAGGTCACGCAATTGAGGATAGTGATGCCGCCTGAAGATTCCATGTTCATCTCTCTCGTCCGTACGGACACTCCAGGAAGCAGAAACAGGCATCGGCAGGAGGAGAAGGGCCGGCATTTTTAATACCGAATAATACTCTTCACCTTCTTTAGTCGAAGTCCACTGACTTACCAACTCCTCCAGGGACAGCCCCGAAGCCACGGATTGCCCCCAGCGTTCCAATCTTTCTGGAATCTCCGCCTCATCATCTGAAACATAGTAAACCAGAAAAAGTTCCCGTAAAGACATCATGCAGGCGTCCATGACCTTTCGGTAGGTCGGGGCGTGCCATTGAAGAATCTTATTGCCGAAGGTCTGCCACACCTCTCCTTCCGAGTTTATGACATAGACCCCTTCGCTCCTGTAAAAGTTATAAGCCGTCCTGTTGTTGATCGGATGAAGTCCGAACAAAGAATCACCAGCAGTCACCAACAGATGCCCGGCCGCGAATGAGTCCATCAGGTAACTCAGAGCCCTGGCCTCGTAGAGTAAGGCTCGGTATAAAACTTCATCTTTCCTGTTCTTTTTTTCTCCGCTGATTTTGGCAAACCGGAGGGCGATCATATGATGGAGGAGGTAATTCACGATGACATTCTGATCGGGCTGCTCAGCCGAAAAGGCTGGAGGCAAAACATCGGTGGTTTTTTGGGCTGTGGCTGAAGGTGTCTGCCTGTGCTCATCCCAAACCTTCTCTAAAAGAGAAGCTGATAAGGGCCCGAGCTGCTCTAAAATCGTCTTTCCCCGTCTCTGATGCCGAGCGGCTGAAGAATCCGGACCGGCATGCTGAGCACAGGATTCTCCGAATGTCATCTCTTGGGTGAGTTTAGTTTTGAGCGACACTAGATTCCATTCGGCAAGCAGAGCTGCTAGCGCCTTATCAGCCACGATGCGATGCTCTTCTTTCTCCCAAGCCAATACATTTCCTAAAGATGCAACACTGAGGCATAGGATCACGAAAATCAAGGGACTTGTTTTCTTCATCAGATTACAAGCCTGTTTTCCAATTCTTCAGGAGAAATTCGATCACGTTATTAGCCATTATGTCCTCAACGATGTCCTCTTCGTTGTCGAATTCTCGGAGAAGCATTTGACGGAGCTTGTCGATTTCACTCAGTTTAGACATTTCTTTAGGGCCCGTAATATATCCAGAAAAATCGCTTCCAATTCCCACATGCTTATGGGTACCGCAGATTTTGGTGACATAACGGATAGTCCTCACCACATCCTGAAGAGACCCGAATTTCTTAGCCTTACTCAGACTGCTGTAATTCGAGAGCACGTGCGGATACAGGATTATGCCCACCATTCCTCCCCGGTTAGCTATCTCTTGGATATGTTCGTCATAAAGGGAGTAGGGATGATCGCCCAGAGTTCTCGCTGAGGAATGCGTAGCCACCAAAGCCTTAGTCGACACCTTGAAGACATCTTGTATGGCGGCTGAAGTCGCATGAATGACATCAACGATGATTCCCAGTCGTTCCATTTCCTTGATTATCTCGGCTCCGAACTCGCTCAGTCCTTGGTTCGGCCAGCTGCTGTTTGAATCAGGAAAAAAGGGCAGCGGGTTGGCAGAGGAGGCAATGCCCTTGTTGAAGAAATGGGTGATGGTCATCAGAGCCACACCCCGATCGGCGTATAATTCCAACGGTTCTAAACTCCCGCCCAACGAATGGCCTCCTTCGACGGTGTGGATAACAGCGACCCGAAAATCTTGACTTCCCCGGGGTACATCCAACACATCCTTGAGTTCTCTGGTATTCTTCGCCAGCCTGGCATAAGGT
>CAYGBF010000298.1:0-8859 GCA_964348035.1 uncultured Eubacteriales bacterium
TCTCTCCGATGGACAAAGGTGTTGTCTATCACCAATTCCCGATAAGACAGCTGGCCAAGCAGCGGTTCGGGAGTGAAATCTTCAAGAATATGATCGTTTTGGGAGCCTTGTGCTACATCCTGGATCTAGAAACCACCATCGTTCATGAGATCGTAAGAGCCGCCTTCCTGAAGAAAAAAGGCGAGAACATCGTCCAGAAGAATATACTTGCTGTCAAACTGGGCTGTGAGCAGGCCGAGGAGATCGTTAAACACGAGGAAAAGCATCCCCTCAAGAAAAGACAATACTCTCAGAAACTCTTTATCTCCGGTGATGAGGCCATTGCCTTCGGGGCTCTGGCCGCAGGTTGCCGCTTCTTCGCTGCTTATCCGATCTGTCCCGCCTCGGAGATCTGGCAATGGCTGGCCAAGGTCTTTCCCCGGTATAACGGGCTGGTGATCCAGACCGAGGATGAGATCGCAGCCATCAACATGGCTCTGGGGGCTTCCTACGCCGGAGCTCGAGCCATGACCTCGACCTCGGGCCCTGGAGCGTCGTTGATGATGGAAGGCTTCTCGCTGGCCGGGATGACGGAGATTCCTCTGGTCGTGGTCAGTGTCCAAAGGGCAGGTCCGAGCACTGGACTACCGACCAAGTCCGAACAGGCCGATCTCAACCAGTGGGTCTACGGAGCCCACGGGGATTTTCCCAGGATCGTTCTTTCCCCAGGGACAATCGATGAGTGTTTCACATTCACGGTCAAGGCGTTCAACCTAGCCGAAAAATACCAGATGCCGGTCATCCTGCTCACCGAGCAGGATTACGGCCAGAACCTGAGGACGACCGGGAAATTCAATCTGTCTAACATTAAGATTGAGAGGGGGAAACTCCTCACCCAAGAAGAGCTTCATCGAATAGAAGAATTCAAGAGATACAGATTTACCAGAGATGGGGTTTCGCCTCGGGCTCTGCCCTCGATGACGAACGGTATTCACATGGTGGAAAGCAATGAGCATGATGAGAAGGGTTACCGAGAGGAGAGCCCTCCAAACAGGACCCGGATGATGGACAAGAGGATGAAAAAACTCAAGACGGCTGGTAAGGATTTAATCCCCCCCAGGCTATGGGGAAACAGTGAAGCCAAAACCGGAATCATCGGGTTTGGATCCACCCTGGGTCCCATCCGAGAGGCCATGGATCAGCTTCGAGAGCGGAGCCTTGAGACAAAATATCTCCAAGTTCGAACCCTGTGGCCTTTCCATTCGCTGGAGGTCGATGAATTCCTGTCCGGATGCCGCCGGGTCTTCGTGGTCGAGAACAATTATTCTGGTCAGCTGAATTCTTTAATCAAGAGCCAGGTGAGAGGATGTCCGGAGATGAATCCTGTTCTGAACTATTCCAGCCAAACGTTCCGGCCCCAGGAAATAACGGCGGAGATCGAGAAAGTGATCCGATGAGAAAAGATAAAGACTACCACCTTGAAGACCCGACCTGGTGCCGTGGATGTGGTCTGTTCGCCCTGTTTTCTGCATTCAAGAAGGCCGCCGTTTCCCTCAAAATCCCTCCTGAGGAGTTGATGATCGTCACCGGAATCGGCTGCCATGGCCGGTTCAACAATTATTTTCGCTGTTACGGGTTTCATGCTCTCCACGGTCGAACTCTCCCCGTGGCTACAGGAATCAAACTGGTCAACCCGAAACTGAATGTCGTCGGGATTAGCGGCGATGGGGACGCTTATTCTATCGGCCTGGGGCATTTTCTGCATTCTATGAAACGAAATATCAACGTTACCTTTATCGTCATCAACAATCTTATCTTTGCTTTGACCCAAGGCCAGACATCGCCCACGAGTCCCAGGGGCCTTGTGTCGATTTCCCATCCCTATGGATCTCCGGAACATCCCCTCGACGGCCTCAGGCTTGCCCTGGCCGCAGGAGCCACATTCATAGCTCGAGGCTTCTCTGGGGAACCAGCTCATCTCGCCTCGTTGCTCAAAAGGGGAATCCGACACAAGGGATTCTCGTTGATCGAGGTGTTGAGTCCTTGTGTCACTTATAATAAGGTTATCACCTATCAATGGTTCAAGAACAATATCGAGTGGCTCGATCAGGATTCGGAATACGACTCGAAGGATATCCAGGCTGCCTTAGATCGAACACATCGCGATGAAAAAATTCCAGTCGGGCTCGTATTTCAACAAAAAAAGCCTTCCTTCGAATCTCTTGTTTATCAAGATGAGGACCGCCCGCTTGTCTCCGAAAGGCTAAGAATCAAGAAGGCAGAATTGAAAAAGATCATGGATGGATTTGAATGATTCCGTTAAAATAATGTGTTCTTAGGAGGTTATAAAAATGAAAGAGAAAGTTGAACAAGTTTTGGATAAGATCCGTCCTTCCCTCCAGGCAGATGGCGGGGACGTGGAACTCGTGGCCGTCGAAGAGAGGGTCGTTAAGGTTCGTCTAACCGGAGCTTGCGGAGGGTGCCCGATGTCTCAGATGACTTTGAAGATGGGGATTGAACGAATCCTGAAAAAGGAAATTCCTGAGGTTCAAGAGGTGGTTGCCGTCTGATGAGCGCCGACCCAGTGAACGGTCTCGTAGACGTTTAACCGAAGGAAACAAGATGAGAAAAGTGTACTTAGATCACATCGCCTCCACACCAGTTCACCCCAAAGTAGTAGAGTCCATGCTTCCTTATCTCAAGGTTCATTACGGCAATCCACAAAGTCTTCACTCTGTCGGTCAACAGGCGCTCCAGGCCGTCGAGGAGGCTCGAGAAAAGGCCGCCCACTTGATCAACGCCCAGCCCGAAGAAATTATTTTTACATCCAGTGGTTCAGAATCGAATAATTTCGCCCTCAAGGGTTTTGCCCAAGCCCTTCAGAAAAGAGGGAAACACATCATTCACTCGGCTATCGAACACCAGTCCATCCTTCATTCGGCAAAGACCTTAGAAAAAATGGGGTATACCTTCACGGCCGTTCCGGTTGATGAATGGGGATTAGTCGATCCCGAGAGTATCCGAGAGGCTATCACCCCCGAGACCATCCTTGTCTCTGTGATGCTGGCCAACGGTGAAGTGGGAACCATAGAACCGATTGCCGAGATTGCTGCCATCTGTCAGGAGAAGAACGTTCTTTTTCATACGGATGCAGTCGATGCTGTGGGTAATATCACCGTCGATGTAAAAACACTCGGAGTAGATGCCCTCAGCCTCGCGGCCAACCAGTTCTACGGACCAAGCGGCGCCGCTGCCTTGTACTTTAGAAAAGGAACGAGGATCACACCCTTCATCGACGGAGGAATCCAAGAGAAGGGGCGTCGGGCTGGGATGGAAAATGTGGCGGCGATCGTCGGACTGGGCAAAGCGGCAGAAATTGCCGGACAAGAGCTCGAGGACAGAATCAAAACAATGAGTGCCCTTAGAGATAGACTCATTCGGGGGTTGCTTGAGACGTCAAATCATGTGAGGCTTACCGGTCATCCAGAAAAACGTCTGCCTCATCACGCCAGCTTTTGTGTCGAGTTCGTCGAAGGTGAAGCCATGCTTTTAAACCTGGATATGCAGGGTATCGCTGCTGCCAGTGGTTCCGCCTGCACTTCGCGGGCGCTCAAAGCCTCTCATGTCCTGTTGGCCATGGGTATCGATCATGCCTTAGCCCAGGGATCTGTCGTCTTCAGCTTGGTCAGGGAAAACAGCGAAGAGGACATCCAGTATCTTCTCGAAGTCTTTCCTCCGATCATCGATAGGCTGAGGCAGATGTCCCCCCTTTATACACAATATCTCGAGGAGAAGAAAAAATGATATACAGCGAAAAAGTCATGGATCATTTTCAAAAACCCCGCAACGTCGGTGTCATGAAGGATGCGGATGGTGTGGGGCAGGTTGGGAATCCTGTCTGTGGCGATATGATGACCTTTTACATCAAAGTCAAGGACAACCGGATTGGTGATATCAAATTCCAGACCTTCGGCTGTGGAGCGGCCATCGCTGTTTCCAGCATGGTGAGCGAGATGGCCATGGGAAAAACGATCGAGGAAGCGATGAAAATCACCAACAAGAGTGTGGCCGAAGAGTTGGATGGTCTTCCGAAGAACAAACTTCACTGCTCGAACTTGGGAGCCGATGCTCTCCACAAAGCCATCGAAAACTACATGGAAAAAGAAAAAGCCTTGGACAAGAGGGCCCAGCCAGAAAAATCAGTCGATGCCGAGACATGTTATTGTCCTTACTGTGAGGGTCCGATCGAAGGTGTTGAGGAATATTGTGAAAGCTGCAAAATCGAGCTCGAGGATTGTCCAGAGTGCGGAAAGCCCGCCAATAAAAATGCTGACGAGTGTCATCACTGTGGAGCGACCAAGGCAAGAGTGTAACTTTGGTAAAGCGGTGATGACGATAAAAGCAGATGGTACTTTGGACTGCTTCGGGCTGCTCTGTCCGATGCCCATCATCCAGACGGCCCAAAAAATTAAAGAGATGAATGTAGGAGAAGTGCTTGAGGTTGTTTCAACCGATGAAGGAATCAAGGAGGACATGCCGGCCTGGTGCCGCCAAACCGGCCAAGAATACTTGGGACTCGAACAAGAAGACGAAATTTTCAAAGTCTACGTTAAGAAAATCAGGAAATAGTCAAGAGCAATGTTAAGAATCACGATCAAAAAGGAAGGACAGAGTCAAAAAGTTCTTTATCTTGAGGGAAAGATTTGTCATGGATGGCTCCGAGAGCTCCAAAGCGAAATCAACAGAGGAATGGAGGAAGGAGCCAAAGTTGTCCTCGATTTTTCGAAGGTGAGATACCTGGATGAGGAGACGGCCAAAATGCTCCGCGGGCTTCCCCCCGATAAGGTGGAAAAAAGAAATTCTTCGTTGCTCATCCAGGAACTGCTCAAAACGGATCCTCGGGAAGTAAAATGACAAAGGAAGATATCCAGGAGAGGATTCGACAGCTTAAAAAGGAGAAAAATGCGGTCATCCTGGCTCATAACTACCAGATTGGCGATGTCCAGGATGTGGCCGATTTCATCGGCGATTCGCTGGGTTTGAGTCAGGAAGCCGCTCGGGTCGATCAAGAGGTGATCACTTTCTGTGGCGTCCATTTTATGGCTGAAACCGCGGCCATCCTCTCTCCCGATAAGACGGTCCTGATGCCCGACATCAGAGCGGGGTGTCCGATGGCAGATATGGTCACGGCCTCCGAGCTGAGAGAATGGAAGAGCCATTACCCCGGAAGAAAGGTCGTCTGTTATGTCAATACGAGTGCCGAGGTCAAAGCTGAATGCGATATCTGCTGTACATCCTCGAATGCTCTGAACGTGGTCGAGTCTTTGGAAGGGGATGAAGTCCTTTTCGTGCCGGATAAAAACCTGGCTGCTTATGTCGCTCGGAACACGAAGAAGAGGATCATTCCTTGGGATGGATACTGTTACGTCCACAACAATATCCTGGCCAAGGATATCCGAGAGCAGAGGTCCCTTCATCCGGAGGCAGAGGTTTGGGTTCATCCAGAGTGTCGACCAGAAGTCATCGACATGGCAGACAGGGTTTTGTCAACGGGAGGTATGGTCAAGCAGGCCAAGAAAACCGGTATAAAGGACGTCATCATCGGCACGGAATCAGGGATTATTTACCGCCTGAAAAAGGAGAATCCGGAGAAAAACTTTTATCCAGCTTTGAACACAGCCCTGTGCTACAACATGAAAAAGATCACCCTCATCAAGGTGTTAAAGTCTCTGGAGGATATGGTTTATAAAATCGAAGTCCCTGTTGAAATCAGCCGCCAGGCAAGAGGAGCGATCGAGAAAATGATTAAAATACATTAAGGGAGATCAGAATGAAAAGATCGACAGAACAAGACGAAGTTCTCTCGCATGAAGTGTTGGCCCTGGCCATCAAATCGGAAATCGAGGCTGTTATGGCTTATTCGAAACTCTCCGACCGGGTGAAAAACGCCTTGTTGAAGAAGAAATTGAAGTTCCTGATCTACGAAGAGAAAAAACATCGAAAAATCCTGGAGAATCTGTTCTCACAAAAATACCCAAAACAAGAGATTGAACTTCCTGAGAAGTCTTTTCTTCCCCCGATCAAGGTTCAGGTCGACCCAGAACCATCCATCATGGATATGTTCAAAGCGGCTCTTCAGGCCGAGAGGTTATCCGAGGAATTCTACAAGGAGAAGAGCCAAAAGGTTCAAAGCGGTGAGAGTCGAAAGCTCTTGGAGTACCTCTCCCGTGTGGAAAGAAGTCATTATTTTATGATAAAATCTGAGATAGACCTGCTCGAAAAGTTCCCTCAATACTATGATGTGGAAGAATTCCATTTTTCCCATGAAATGGTCCATTTAGGACCTTAAAGACGAGCGAGAGAACACTAGAGAGTGCAGGTTGTTTAATGGCTGAGCCCGTGCAGACAGCAGGCCAGAGCTGCTGGGTGTTGTTTCGGACATGAATCTGTGATTTCTGGCTTTTTCTAAACATTCAGGGACAGCTTTTACAGCGCTCCTGGTAAAGAGATTAAGAGGATGAGGCATTCTTGGCGTATCGGCAGAATCTTCGGGATCGACATCAACATCGATTCCAGTTGGTTCTTGATTTTTATCCTGTTCACTTGGATCTTAGGCGCAAATTATTATCCGCAAACCTACCCGGGTTGGAGCCCACTCCTGTACTGGGTCATCGGGATTATGACCAGCCTTCTAATTTTCACCTCGGTTTTGATCCATGAGCTGGCCCATTCCATCGTGGCCATAAAGCAGGGTGAGAAAGTCCGGAACATCACTCTGTTCATCCTGGGAGGAGTGGCTCGGATCAGCGAGGAGCCCAAAAAGCCTTTCCAGGAACTGTTGATGGCTTCGGTGGGCCCGATAACAAGTTTTGGGCTCGGGTTTGTTTTTTTTGTCCTCGCTTTGGCTTTAAAGGGAACAAGTGTTGCTCTACACGCGGCTGCTTCCTACCTCGGTCTCATCAACATCGTCCTCGGAATATTCAACCTTCTCCCCGGGTTTCCGATGGATGGAGGCCGAGTCTTGAGATCCATCATCTGGAAAATCACCGGCGACCTGAGAAGGGCCACCCGTATCGCCTCCAGGACTGGACAGGCTTTGGCCTTTCTTCTGATGGTTTTGGGCGGCATCCAGGTTCTCCGAGGATATCTTTCCGGTCTTTGGCTGATCTTCATCGGCTGGTTTCTGCACAGCGCCGCAGTCAGGGGCTATCGGCGGATCATGGTCGAAACCGTGCTCAAAGGGGTCACAGCGCAGGATCTGATGACTAAAAATTACGAGTCTGTCAACCATGACCTCTCGATCCAGGAGCTCGTCGATAATTTCATACTCAAAGGAAAGGAGAGAGTCTTCCTCGTTCTAGAAGAAGATGAAGTGAGGGGCATCGTCTGTCTTGAAGATGTCAAAGCCACGCCCCGAGAGAAATGGGCCACAGAGAAAGTCAAAGATATCATGACCCCGCGGGAGAAGCTGATGTTTGTTTCTCCTGGATCCGACGGGACCAAGATTCTCGACAGCCTCACGGCCCGCGATATTCACCAGGTTCCTGTCCTTGACCAGGGCCAGATCGTGGGCATCATCTATCGGACAGATGTCTTGAGGTTCATCCAGCTTCGCTCTGAGCTCGGAGTTTAAAGGCGGGCATAACAATGAAGAGATTACCGGATCGGATACGAAAACGAGATGATTCATTCGTGGATTTTGATGAGCAGAAGATCAAGACCGCGGTCTTCCGGGCCGCTCTGGAAGTTCTTGAGGAGGAAAGGCAATCTCTGGAAATAGCGGAGTCGATAGGCAGTGATGTCCTAGAAAAGGTGGCCTCCTTGTATAAAGATAAAATCCCTTCGGTAGAAGATATTCAAGATCTCGTCGAACAGGTTCTGATGGAGAAGGGATACCGGGGAGTAGCCCGGAGCTACATCCTTTACCGAGAGAAACACAAAGACCTCAGACAGGCCAAAGTCATTTTTGGCGTTAGGGATGACCTGAAACTCCCGTTAAACACCCTTCTTGTCTTGAAGAGGCGGTATTTATTGAAGGATGATGAACGGCAGGTTATTGAAACACCGAAGGAGCTCTTCCGGCGAGTGGCCAGACATGTCAGTCGGGCTGAGGAGAATTTTTCTTCTTCCATAAGCCCACAGGATATCGAAGAAGGCTTTTTCCAGATGATGAGCCAGCTGGAATTTATGCCCAACTCTCCGACTCTGATGAACGCCGGGACTTCGCTCGGACAGCTTTCTGCCTGTTTTGTTCTTCCAGTGGAAGATTCGATGGACGGGATTTTCCAGAGCTTGAAGAACATGGCCGTCATCCATCAAACGGGAGGAGGGACGGGCTTCGATTTTTCCCGGCTCAGGCCGAAGGCAGACCTGGTTTCGACCACCAAGGGTGAGGCCTCGGGTCCCGTTTCTTTTATGAGCATTTTCAACCACGCCACAGGCGTGATTGTCCAGGGAGGAAGACGCCGGGGCGCGAACATGGGCATCTTGCGCTGCGATCATCCGGATATTGTAGAATTCATCGAATCCAAGCTTGAAGAAAACGCATTCACTAACTTTAACCTTTCGGTGGCTGTCACCGATCAATTCATGGAGGCGGTCCAGAAAAAAGAGTCCTTCGATCTTCTCAACCCCCGGACACGGAGAAAGGTTAAGTCGATCAAGGCCCCGGCGCTGTTCGATTTAATCGTCTACTCTGCCTGGAAATCTGGGGATCCCGGAGTGGTCTTTTTGGATGAAATAAACCGGCATAATCCGACTCCCCGAATCGGACGCATCGAAGCCACAAATCCCTGTGGAGAAATTCCTCTTCTTCCGTACGAGAGTTGCAACCTGGGTTCCATCGACGTGTCGAAGTTTGTCAAACAGGGGGCCGTCGAA
>CAYGBF010000299.1:0-2204 GCA_964348035.1 uncultured Eubacteriales bacterium
TCGTCCTGTATTATTTCTTGGGGATATGTCCCTTCCTGGGTGTTTCCAAAAAAATCGACTCCGCTCTTTCCATGGGGCTGGCCGTGACCTTTGTCATGACCATCACTTCTGTGGTTTCCTGGGCCATCAACAACTGGATTCTTATCCCGAATGATCTGGACTACCTGAAGATTGTCTCTTTTATCCTTGTCATCGCCTCGTTAGTTCAGCTTGTCGAGATGTTCATCCGAAAAATCAGCCCGCCTCTCTACCAGGCGCTCGGCATCTACCTTCCTCTCATAACGACAAACTGTGCGATCATGGGTCTGGCCCTCCTGGCGGCGTTGAGAGAATACGGGTTTGTGGAAGCCGTCGTTTTCGGAGTGGGGTCTGGTTTGGGTTTCACCCTGGCCATCATACTCATGGCCGGAATCCGGGAACAGCTTGACCTGGCGGATGTCCCCGAGTCACTGAAAGGAGCGGGCATCGCGCTGATTGTCGCAGGAATCATGGCCCTTGGCTTCATGGCTTTTATTGGGATGATAAGGTAATGGATATTTTAATACCGATTATCACTATGGGCGCCCTCGGTTTCCTCTTTTCTGTCGGGCTTGTCTTTGCCTACAAGAAGCTGAAAGTCTACGAAGACCCCAAAATCGAGAAAGTGTCAGAAATCTTGCCCCAGGCTAACTGCGGCGCCTGCGGATACGCGGGCTGCCGGGCTTTTGCTGAAGCCGTGGTCAAAGGAGAAGTAGAGGCAGACGGATGCCCGGTCGGAGGAGAAGAGGTCACAGCCCAGATTGCCGACATATTGGGCGTCACAGCCCCGGAGGTGATCAAGCAGCTCGCCCGCCTTCACTGCCGGGGAACCCATGAAGCCGCCAAGGACAAAGGTCCTTATCTTGGAATTTCAACATGCATGGCCGCTCATCTCATCGGTGGGAATAAACAGTGTTCCTATGGATGTTTGCATTTTGGAGATTGTGCGCGATCCTGCCCATTTGATGCGCTCCACATGGGAGAAGACGGCCTCCCAGAGGTGGACGAATCCAAGTGCACAGCCTGCGGAAAGTGTGTTGACGCCTGCCCGAGGAATCTCTTCGAGCTCCACCCGACATCTCAAGAAATCCTTGTCTACTGCCGTTCGCTGGACAGAGGGGCCGTTTCGCGGAAGGTGTGTAAGAATGCCTGTATCGCCTGCGGGATCTGTGCACGAGCCTGTCCGGAGGCGATTGTCATGGAGAACAACATCGCGGTCATCACCGATTATAAGAAAATTGATCCGGAGAAGATTCCTGAAATCGAGAAATGCCCGACCAACGCCATCGGCCGACTTCACAAGGACGATGAGGAAAAAGAAGAGGAAAAAGAGAAGGACGATGAAGGATAAAGGATTGGTTGTTGCTACAAAAAATGACCTGGCCCAGGTCGAAGTCCAGTGTCTCATCGAGTCCTGCGGCAATTGCTCTGCCAAAAGCCTCTGCACTGGCCGCGACAAGTCCAAAGGGCTTCTCGAAGTCCAGAATCCCTTAAACGCGTGTACGGGAGATGAGGTCGAAATCGAAATCCCTGAGTCAAAATACAATCAGCTTTTAATCCTGCTTTTCGGGATACTCCTGATCGCCGCTCTCGTGGGAATGGGCGCAGGATACCTCTTATCTCCACTCGTCCCGCTGTCTTCATCTGCAGCAGGCCTTTTGGGCCTTGTTTTGGCTGTGGTCGGAACAGGCCTCGTCCTCTTCCGATATTTTCGAAAGAAAAACAAGATGTACATGTATCCGGTGATTATCAATATTCTTAAAAAAGGAGACTGCCATGGATAGGCGTAACTTTTTCAAAACATTAATCGTCACTCCTCTACTCACGCCGTATGTTCTTGCGTCTGAATCATCGAAGGGTTCGTTCCAGCTCTATGTCATTTCGGACACTCCACAACTCTTTTTTCCTTCCCTCCTTCGAGGATTGAACGCGTATGGTCTCAAGACGGGGCAAACGTACTCCTTTCTGAATTCTCATCCCGAAGAAAGAGAGTTGAAAAAGACTCTTTCTCTTGCCGGTTGGAATTATCTCCCCGAAACATCCAGGGCCGACTTTACTGTCTCCTTTAGTCATCTTCGCCAAAAATCCTCTCCCTCCTTCACTTTAATAAAGAGTGGAAAAGTGTGGGATGTCCGGTCGCGCAAGCTCTCCTCTCTCTGGAAAGAGATGAACAACCATCACGCCTC
>CAYGBF010000300.1:0-7204 GCA_964348035.1 uncultured Eubacteriales bacterium
TTCCTGGTGTATCCTCCTGGTCTCTCGGTGAATCGGGGCCCGAGCTCATCAAAAAGCTTTTTGACGACGTCCTTCTTGAAGATATACTTCAAGGCTTTCCGCCTCGTATGAAGGGTGTCCTTTTTTGCCAGAGTGATCATTTTCTCAGCCACAGGTCGAACCGCCTTGGCTTTAGCCAGAGTGGTCCTTATTCTTTCTTTATCCAGGAGCGATGTGGTCAGATTGCGCAGCAGTGCCCGTCTGTGGGCCGTGTTTCTTCTCAGTTTTTTTCCCTTGACTTGGTGCCTCATGTCACAGCCTCTTCTTCCTTACCCTCTTCTTTCTCCTCTTCTAATTTTTCCAACAGGCTTGGATGGAGGTCAAGATTCAGGCCCAACTCTAATTCCTGAAGAGTCTCTTTAATCTCTGTCAGAGATTTTCGTCCAAAATTCTTGGTTTTCAGCAAATCTTCTTCGGTCTTCTGCACCAGCTCATAGATTTTATCGATTCCCGCTGCTCTCAGACAGTTGTTCGATCTAACAGAAAGTTCCAGGTGATCGATCGTTTTGGACAGAACCTCCTGCTGCGAGATATAAGGAATCTCTTTCTTGGAAGGTACTTTTTCGACTTTGAGAGGTTCATCGACAATGTTGAGGAAAATCACCATGTGATCTCGAAGATACTTAGAGGCTTGGGATAATGCCTCTTGAGGAGAGACGGCGCCGGTTGTCCAGACTTCCAGGGTTAAGTTTTCGTATTCGATGCGCTTCCCGACTCTGGCCGGTTCAATCCGGTAATTGACCTTCCTTACCGGAGAGTGAGAGGAGTCTACAGGAATAAAATCCACGCTGAGGTTCTCATCGACATTCTGATCAGCGGGAATGTAACCCCTATTGTTCTTGACAATCATCTCGATTTCAAGCTTACCGTCCTTATCGAGAGAGGCGATGTGGACATCAGAATCTAGGATCTCGATATCGGAATCATGCTCGATATCAGAGGACTTGATCTCGACCGGACCTTCCTTCTTAAGAGTCATGGTTTTCGGCTCTTTGCCCTCGAGCTTCAGAGGGATACTCTTCAGGTTGAGCATAATATCGGTGACATCCTCCACGATTCCTGGGATCGTCGAGAATTCGTGTAGAACCCCCTGAATCCTCACGTTGGTAATGGCAGCTCCTGTGATCGAGGACAGGAGAATTCTCCGCAATGCGTTCCCGACTGTGATTCCGTAGCCTCTCTCGAAGGGCTGGGCTGAAAAATGTCCGAACTTCTCTGTCAGGGTATCGTAGTCACACTCTAAGTATTTCGGCCTCTGAAATCCCGTTTCCATCTTAATGCCTCCTTTGTTAGTCAACCATACGAAAATTGGTCGATGACTGTATTCTCATCCCTCTAATCAAAAACGATCAGCCGGATTTTATTATTTCCTTTCATACGTCGTTCATATCTCACTTGGAATAGAGCTCAACTATGAGATGCTCTTCCGCAGGAAAGGTGACATCTTCCCGGGTGGGGTCGGCGAGAATTTTCACTTCTGCTCGTTCGGCATCGACTTCCAACCATCCCGGTAAAGTCTTATTCTTGTTCGATTCCACAAGGGCTCTCATATCATCCTTCTGGGCTGATTTTTCTTTGATCGAAACGACATCCCCTTTATCCACGAGGTAGGAGGGGGCGCTGACCTTATGATCGTTGATCCGGAAATGGCCGTGACTGATCATCTGACGGGCATGAGCCCGTGAGTGCGAAAATCCGACCAGAAAAACAACATTATCGAGTCTTCTCTCCAGCATACTCAGCAGGTTTTCTCCGGTGATCCCCCTCTTTTTCTCTGCTCGTTTGAAGAACAGGAGAAACTGTCTTTCCGACATTCCGTAATATCTTTTTATCTTCTGTTTCTCCCTGAGTTGGATACCATAGCCTAGAATTCGCCTCCGCATCCGTCCGTGTTCTCCCGGGGGATAGGCTCTCCGCTCTATCGAACATTTGTCCGTTAAACACCGGCTTCCCTTAAGGAAAAGCTTATTCCTTTCAACTCGGCATATTCGACACACAGAGTCTCTGTATCTTGCCATCCTTATCTCCTTAGACTCGTCTTCTTTTGCGCACCCGGCAACCATTGTGAGGTATAGGTGTCACATCCCTGATGGATTTGATCTCAAGGCCGTTGGCCTGGAGGGCCCTGATGGCGGATTCCCGTCCTGCACCTGGTCCTTTGATCTTGACATCAACATACCTGACGCCGAAATCCTTGGCCTTGGCGGAAACGTCTTTGGCGGCTAACTGAGCGGCAAAAGGAGTCCCCTTACGCGCGCCTTTGAACCCGGCCGTCCCCGCACTCGCCCAGCAGACCGCGCCACCCTGCTGATCGGTGATGGTGATGATGGTGTTATTGAACGTGGATTGGATGTAGGCGATACCAAACCCGATATCTTTTTTGACTTTTTTCTTTCTTGTTTTTCTTTTGGGTTTCGGCATTTTAATCTCCCTCTATCGTGTCTTGGTCTTCTTGATGGTCTGACCTCGTGGGCCCTTCCTTGTCCGGGAGTTGGTTTTGGTTCTCTGACCCCGCACCGGCAATCGTCTCCGATGTCTCAGGCCTCGATAGCTGCTGATATCCTGAAGCCGCTTGATGTTCATGGTCACTTCTTTACGCAGGTCTCCCTCGATCTTCTCCCCTTTCTCGATGATCTGGCGGATGGTATTGACTTCGTCTTCAGTCAAGGCTTTCACCTTCTTGTCTTTATCGATCTTGGCTTCCGCGAGAATCTTGAGAGCTTTCGAACGTCCGATTCCAAAAATGTAAGTCAATCCAACCTCGATCCTCTTTTCAGAGGGGAGTGTGATTCCAGCTATTCTGGCCATTTTTACCTCTTTTATCCTTGTCTTTGTTTATGTTTGGGGTTGGAGCAGATGACTCTCAGTGTCCCCTTTCTCTTGATGATTCGGCAATTCCGGCATATCTTTTTCACCGAAGATCTAACTTTCATTCTCTTTGTCCTCTATTTGAATCGATAGGTGATTCTTCCCTTGGTCAAATCGTAAGGCGACAGCTCGAGCAGAACCCTATCTCCAGGAAGAATTCTTATGAAATGCTTCCTCATTCTGCCCGAAATATGGGCCAGTATCCTGTGTTTATTAGCCAGTTCCACCCGAAACATTGCATTGGGCAATGTCTCGATAACCACTCCCTCTGTCTCGATGACATCGCGCTTAGGCATACTGAGTCTCCTTTGCTCGGGCTGGACTCTGATCTTCTTCCAGAGAGCTTAAAATCTGGAGCCCGTTCTCCGTCACAGCCACCGTATGTTCATAATGGGCCGATAAACTCCTGTCTTTGGTTACGGCTGTCCAATTATCCTCGAGAATCTCGATATGCCAGTCCCCGATAGCAATCATCGGCTCGATGGCCAGAACCAGACCGGACTTAATTCTTGGCCCTCGTCCCGGTTGGCCAAAATTCGGGACCTGTGGTTCTTCATGGAGAGAAAGACCAATCCCATGGCCGACAAAATTTCGGATGACTGAAAGCCCGCAAGACTCGACATAGCCCTGAATGGCAGATGATATGTCAGAAATGCGAAGCCCTTCTTTCATCTGATCTATTCCGATGAAAAAAGCCTTCTCCGCCGTCTCAATCAGCCTCGCAGCCCGCCGACTGACCTTGCCGACCGGATAAGTCACGGCAGCATCTCCGTAGAAACCTTGATGGATGGCTCCGAAATCAAGGCTGATGATATCCCCTTCTCTAAGAACTCGGGAGGAAGGAATCCCATGAACGACCTCCTCATTGATGGAGGTACAAAGCGAGGCCGGATACCCACGATACCCTTTAAAAGCAGGAATGGCCCCCATTTCTTTGGTTCTCCGTTCTGCGTAATCATCCAAATCTTTGGTCTGAACTCCAGGTTTAATCAGATTTTTCAACTCGCTCAGCACCTTGGCCACGATCTGATTGCTTCGTCTTATGGCCTCGATCTCTTCTCGACTCTTGTAAACGATCATCTCGCAGCCTCAGGTCGGTTCGTTTTACCGAATTCATGGTTCATGAGATCACAGATTCTGTGGAAGACTGTCTCGATGTCTCCATGACCGTCCACTCGGTTATACAAACCTTTTTCCTGGTAGTAACCGATGAGCTTTTCTGTTTCATCATGGTAGACACGTAACCGCTCTTGGATGACCTCTGGTTGGTCATCTTCCCTCTGTTTGAGTCGGCCACCGCAGGCATCGCACTGACCCTCGTGTTCTGGTTTGGAGATGGAAAGATTATAGATCGTCTGACACCGAGAACAAATCCGCCGGGCTGAGAGTCGATCGATAATCTCTTTCTCATCCAGATGGATATCTATCACTATGACCGAAGAGCCGTCGTCCATCTTATCAAGAGCATCTGCTTGGGCCAGGTTTCTGGGAAACCCATCCAGCAGGCAGCCATCTCGACAGTCAGCCTTTTCCATCCTCTCCTGGACAAGGGAAATCACGATGTCATCGCTCACCAAAAACCCCTTATCCATGGATCTTTTGGCCCTTTTTCCCAAGGACGTTCTTCTCTCGACCGCACTACGAAGAAGATCGCCTGTGGATATTTTGGGAAAACCGTATTTTTTCTGCATTAAATCTCCTTGAGTTCCTTTACCGCACCCAGGAGGACCCAACAGAATGATCTTCATCCTCTTCGTCCTTTTACCCGTCCTCTCCGCATGAATCCATCATAGTGACGCATGACGAGCTGAGCTTCAATTTGCTGGAGTGTGTCCATGGCTACCCCGACAACAATCAGGATCGAGGTACCGCCGAAATAAAAATTTACATTCAAACCTTGAGTGAACCACTTGGGAAGGTTGGCCTCCAAAAAGTCACCGATAAACGGAAGGGTCTGAACCTTGAATCCTGTGATCAAGAATTCAGGCAGAACAGAAATAGCCGCTAAATAGATGGCGCCGACAAGGGTGATTCTTGAAAGCACACTATCGATATAGTCAGAAGTGTTTTTTCCAGGCCTGATTCCCGGGATAAATCCTCCGTACTTCCTCAAGTTGTCCGCCACATCCGAGGGATTAAAGATGATGGACACATAAAAATAAGTGAAGAAGATGATGGCGGCAATGTACAGCAAGTTATAAAGGGGCATTCCCAGGGAAAACTGCTGAGCGATGGTCTGGAAGATGGGCAGCTTGATAAGCTGCGCCAGTGTAGAGGGAATGGTGATCACCGAGGCAGCAAAGATGATGGGAATTACGCCACCCGTGTTGACCCGAAGAGGAAGATGGGTGCTCTGGCCTCCGTAAATTTTTCTGCCGACAACTCTTTTGGCATACGAGACCGGTATCCGTCTCTGCCCTCTCTCGACAATGACGATGATGACAACCACCGCGAGCATCAAGACCATCAGGAAAATCAACCGCAGCGGACTCATCTCTCCTGTCCGTAGGCCCGATAAAATTGTTGAAATTCCCCCCGGTAAGGAGACGACAATCCCGGCGAAAATGATCAAGGAGATGCCGTTGCCGATGCCTCTCTCGGATATCTGCTCCCCCAACCACATGATAAAGACCGTTCCTGTGGTGAGGGTTAACACCGTTAAGAATCGGAACCCCCACCCTGGACTGGGGACTATCCGGGCCCCTCCAGGACTGGTGAGCTGTTCGAGAAAAAGACTGATCCCAAAGCCCTGGACTAAACAAATGGCGATCGTCCCGTAGCGGGTATACTGGGTGATTTTCTTGCGGCCGAGTTCGCCTTCCTTAGACAGTCGTTCCAAGTAAGGCCAAACAACCTGAAGCAGCTGAAGGATGATCGAAGCGCTGATGTAGGGCATGATACCCAGAGCAAAGATGGTCATCCTGGACATGTTCCGACCGGAGAAAAGATCGACAAAACCAAGGATCGTCCCTCTCTGAGCCTCCCAAAACTCAGCCAAAGCAGAGGCGCTGATTCCTGGGTTGGGAATCTGAGCACCGATCCTGTAGACTGCCAAAAGGGCCAGGGTAAAGATAACCCTCTTCCTCAAGTCGGGAATACTGAAGATGTTTTTTATACTTTCAAGCATCATGATTTTTCGATCAGAACAGCCTTCCCACCTACTTTTTCAATTTTTTCCTTAGCAGATTGAGAAAACTTGTGGGCATGAATCGTTTTAGGAGAAGACAGGTCTCCTCTTCCCAGAATCTTGACCCGCTCTGTCTCTTTCTTGATCAGTCCAGCTTTCACGAGATCCTTCAACTTGACGTCTTTTTTCTTGACTCTCTCCAACCTCAAAAGGTTTACCTCCCTGTATTGCTCCTTGAAGATGTTGGTAAAACCTCTTTTGGGGAGCCGTCGATGGAGGGGCATCTGGCCTCCCTCAAAACCGCGCATCATCGAGTACCCGCTGATAGACTTTTGTCCTTTGGTTCCGCGGCCGGTCGTTTTACCACGACCAGAACCGGGACCGCGGCCGACTCGACGCCCTTTCTTCCGGGCTTTTTTTGCAGGATGTAAATTGCTCAAATTCATTTCTTCTCCACAACTTTCACTCTGACGAGATGTTCGACTTTCCGGATCATTCCCCTAATCGCAGGGCAATCCTGACGAAGAATCTCGGAATGGACCCTCCGTAAGCCCAGCCCTCTGACCACCTCTCGCTGTTTTCTAGGTCGGCCGATGAGGCTTCGGACAAGCTCGACTCTCAGCAGTCTTTCCGTAGAGACCTCCTTTTCTTCACGCCCTTTTTTTCGAATTGGCTTTTCTCGACTGGACTTCTCTTTCACTGCCATATCTGGTCCTCTGACTTTCCTCTATCTTTGGAAACCTGACCCGGATTTTTAAGTTTTTGCAAAGCATCCATCGTGGCATGAGCCACACTTATGGGGTTGTTGCTCCGTACAGATTTGGTCAGGATATCCCTAATCCCCGCCAACTCCATGATAACCCTTACTGCGCCACCGGCGATGACCCCTGTCCCTTCTGAGGCGGGACGGAGGATGACAACTCCACCGCCCGCTTCTCCACGGATGGCATGCGGAATCGTCGTCTCTGCCAGTGGCACCTCGATCAGCTTCTTCTTGGCTTCTTCGACACCTTTGGCTATGGCCATCGGAACTTCACGAGCCTTTCCATTTCCGATTCCGACTCTTCCGTTCTCATCTCCAGCAGCAACCAATGCAGAGAAACTCAGGTTCTTCCCGCCCTTGACCACTTTTGTGGTCCGACGGATGGAGATCACCTGGTCTTTTAGCTC
>CAYGBF010000301.1:0-3345 GCA_964348035.1 uncultured Eubacteriales bacterium
CTCTAACTTCCTGTTCAACACCTTCGTTATCGCCGACGTCAACGTCGTCTTACCATGATCCACATGCCCTATCGTCCCTATGTTCAAATGAGGCTTCGTCCTCTCAAACTTTGCCCTTGCCATCTCGCTTACCTCCTATCATATTAAACCTCTTGCGAGGCTCTCAATATTATTACGGCCCGATGATGGGCCGCCTATACCTCCGTTACCGATGAACGGGAACCCTCCCTTCGATCCGGGCCACGATGCCCTCCGCCACCTGAGGAGGAACCGGCTGGTACCGGGAAAATTCCATGGAAAAAAGGCCTCTTCCTTGAGTGATCGTCCGAAATGTCGTGGCATAACCGAACATCTCGGCCAAAGGAACGAGGATCTTGACTAGTCTCGATCCGCCACGCATGTCCATCTTTTCTACTTTTCCCCGCCGTGAGTTGGTGTCGCTGACGATATCTCCGACATACTCCTCAGGAGAGACGATTACCAGGCTCATGATGGGCTCGAGAAGAATCGGATCGGCTTTAGCTGCCGCCTCTTTAAAGGCCAAGGATCCCGCAATCTTATAAGCGATCGCCGATGAGTCGATCTCATGAGAGGATCCGTCGATGAGGGTGGCCTTGACATTGGTCACCGGGAAGCCGGCCAGAATGCCGATCTCCATCGCCTCTTTGATACCAACTTCAACAGAGCGGATGAATTCTTTGGGGATAACACCTCCTGTAATCTCATCGACGAACTGAAACTCTCCACCGCTCTTCAACGGCTCGACCACGATCTTACAATGTCCGTATTGCCCCCTTCCTCCGGTTTGACGGATATACTTACCCTCGCCTTCAGCCAACTTGAGGATGGTCTCCTTGTAGGCCACTTGAGGTTTTCCTAAGTTGGCCTTGACACCGTACTCTCTGCTCATCCGATCCATCAGAACTTCAAGATGGAGCTCACCCATCCCATAAACCAGAGTCTGTCCTGTCGAGGCATCCTGTTTTACTTGGAATGTGGGATCCTCCCGAGTCAATCTGGCCAGAGCTTCGGCCAGTTTTGTATGCTCCTTTGCTGATTTCGGTTCGATGAAGGCAGATATGACGGGCTCGGGAAATTTTATGGGTTCCAGTATCAGAGGACGGCTTCTTTCACACAGAGTATCTCCTGTACTGATATTTTTCATAGAGCCCGCAGCGGCAATGTCTCCTGCATAAACTTCCTTGATATCTTTCCTCTTGTTGGAATGCAATTCTACGAGGCGCGAAATCCTCTCTACTTCTTCTTTGGCCGAGTTGTAAACGTTCGCTCCGACTCGGGTTTTTCCTGAATAGACCCTGAAGAAAGACAGAGTCCCTACGAAGGGATCGTTCATGATTTTAAACACCAGGGCCGAAAACGGCTCTTCATCCGACGCTTCTCTCTCCTCGATATCCAGCGTCCGGGGATGATGGCCTCGAACAGGGGGAATATCTATGGGAGAAGGAAGATAATCAACCACAGCATCCAGCAGGGGATGGACGCCCTTGTTTTTGAAGGAAGCGCCATACAGAACGGGCACGAACTGAAGAGAAATCGTCCCCTGGCGGATGGCTCTCTTTATCTCCTCTGGAGGTATTTCCTCACCGCTCAGGTATTGTTCCATCAGATGGTCATTCGTATCGCTGAGTTGTTCGAGCATGGCGTTTCTCTTGTCTTCGGCCTCCTTTCTGTTTTCTTCTGAGACTGGCCTGATCTCAAATTTTGTTCCTAAAAAATCATCTCCCCAGTCGATCTCTTCCATCTCGACCAGATCGATCACACCCCTAAAACCATCCTCACTGCCCAAAGGAATCTGGATGGCCAAGGGCGTCGCGGAGAGTTTTGTTTCAATTTCCTTTATGGCTTTTTCAGGATCGACTCCGACGCGGTCCATCTTGTTGATATACACGATCCTCGGCACGTTATACCGATCGGCTTGACGCCATACCGTCTCGGATTGAGGTTCCACTCCCCCCACCCCGCAGAGGATGATGATGGCTCCGTCCAGCACTCTCATGGAACGTTCGACCTCGACAGTAAAATCCACGTGTCCAGGGGTGTCGATGATGTTGATTTGGTGGTTATTCCAGGTGCAGCTAGTGGCGGCTGAGGTTATGGTGATTCCTCTTTCCTGCTCCTGCGCCATCCAATCCATAACCGCTGTGCCTTCATCCACCTCTCCCATCTTGTAGGTGATGCCGGTGTAGAAGAGAATTCGCTCCGTCGTGGTAGTCTTCCCCGCATCGATATGGGCCATGAGTCCCATATTTCTCACTCGTTCGATCGGGTGTCTTCTTGTCAATTCTCCACTCCATTTTTACCTGAGTCAAATTCTTACTCTTCAAAAAGGAGACTACCATCTATAATGAGCAAACGCTCTGTTGGCTTCAGCCATTTTATGGGTATCTTCTTTCTTTTTTATCGCTCCTCCGCGATTATTCACGGCGTCGATGATCTCAGCCGAAAGTTTCCCTACCATGCTCCTGCCACTCCGGTCTCTCGCATAACGGACAATCCACCGTACAGCCAGAGATGTGGACCGATTAAGAGGCACTTCTATGGGAACCTGATAAGTTGCTCCTCCCACACGTCTCGACTTTGTCTCTAACATCGGCCGAGTGTTTTCCACGGCCTTCTCGAACATCTTGAGAGGATCGTCTTTGGCCTTTTTTTTCACCTGATCCATCGACTCGTAGATAATTTGTTCAGCCAAGCTCTTCTTTCCCTTCACCATAACTGTGTTGATAAATTTGGATATGAGCGTGCTGCTGTAGGAAGAATCAGGCTTCAGCGTCTTCTTCTTGACTTTTCCTTTTCGGGGCATGAATCACTCCTCTATCCAGCAATCCTCTTTTCTTTTGGCCTTTTGGATCCGTATTTGGACCGTCCTTGCAAGCGGTTCTCGACGCCCTCACAATCCAGGGTTCCCCGGATGACATGATAGCGCACGCCTGGAAGATCCTTGACTCTTCCTCCTCGAATCAGAACAATCGAGTGTTCCTGAAGATTATGTCCGATTCCAGGAATGTATCCAGTCACTTCTATGTTATTGGTCAATCGAATCCTGGCTACCTTTCTCATGGCTGAATTCGGCTTCTTGGGCGTTGTCGCAAACACACGAGTACAAACGCCTCTTTTCTGGGGGCACCTCTCCAGGGCAGGAGACTTGCTCTTATCTCTTTTACTCGCTCGTCCTTTCCTTACGAGTTGGTTGACAGTCGGCACGAATCAGCTCCTTTACGGTATTCTGGGATTATTCATTCTGAGGGTAAAAATCCCTCACTATGAATGTTCGGATGATAGCAAAAACGCTATGCTATGTCAAGGAATTTGAGGAAGTTAGAG
>CAYGBF010000302.1:0-1953 GCA_964348035.1 uncultured Eubacteriales bacterium
CTCTGGGGAGTTATACCGGACGGTCTATACTCATCTCGAACAAATCTAACCTTTTTGAGCTTATTTCTCCAAAATCCGGAATCTTAACAGCTTTTTAACAAACTCTTGACAACTTCCTGACAACTTTACCTCTGATGGGAGCTACATTCTAAGTGGATAAAGGAGCAAGCAAGAATGAACGTCAAACTCGAGAAATGGTACTTAGATTTCACATCCGAGGAAGAAGTTGGGTTTTACTACGTCATGGTCATGACCCTTGGCCGATTCAGGATCGGATTTTCCGGAATCAATCATTTTGATTCCTCTCAGTCTGTGCAGAATTTCAAGCTATCAAGGATCAAACGAAGATCCCTCCATGGCCTGCATCTTTCGAAAGCCAGGCTTTCCTCGACCATCAACGAGGCCCGCCTCGACCTCGATCATGGAAATGCGGCGCTCACAGGAACATGGACCTTTCGGTCGCCACCGCTGAAGAGATGGAGAAAGCCTCTGTACGAGGATTCAAACGGTTGGGTAGACTGGAAGGTCTGGACGCCCTTCGCGGACGTTAAAATTGTCTTCCGAAATAGCAAGAAATCCACGACACTCAGGGGAACCGGCTATATCGATTTCGTGAGAATGACCCTTCCGTTCTGGAAATTGCCTTTTCAGACTCTTTATTGGGGACGGATGCACAGCCTGCGTTCTTGGAGCGTTTTTTTAGCCCTCCAAACCAAGGAGGAAGAAATCTCGCTCTATCTTGATCCGGAAACAACGGCTCAAGATGCATCCGTCTCTCTCATCCGCAATCATCTCGGGGAAGCTCGAAGGATGATCTGGAGTATAGGAACTCCGGGAGATCAAACACGGTTTGAAAGTCAGATCACGCGAATCCTCGAAAGCCAGGAAATCTTGAGCAAGGGACGCTCCTTTCGAATTTTACCCAAGGGTATCCGGAGGATGTTGAGCTCTTCGGGAAGGGATGAAAAATACGAAATGGTCTCCCGATTCGGTGATCAATCCTTCCATGGGATCATGGAGGAGGTGAAATACCATGAATAATTCATCACGTCTGATCTGTCATGATCTAAACAAGTCATTCGGCCGCCTCCAGGTCTTGAAAGACTGTTCACTCGAACTCAGGGAAAGTGAATTCGTGGGCCTGGTGGGAGAAAACGGATCAGGGAAGAGTACTTTCGTCCGGTGCATCTTGGGTTTCACCCAGCCCGACTCGGGAATCATCAAGATCAAAGGCCCTGTGGGATACTGTCCCCAGGACAACATCCTCAACCGCCGGTATCGGGTATCAGAGCATTTTAAGCTGATCGAAGCCATCTATGACAGATACAACTCCATCGATCAGGATTTTATCCAGGCCAACATCGACCGCCTGAAGCTGCGGCCCTATCTCGAAGCCAGCATCAATAACCTGAGCAGCGGAACCTATCAAAAAGTGAAGTTTTTGACTTCGATCTATCATACTCCCAAGTTGGTCATCCTGGATGAGCCCTATGATGGGTTCGACTGGGGGATGTATCTCGCTTTCTGGGAAATCATAAAAGATCTCAAATCCCGGGGAGCAGCCATCATGATGATCTCTCATCTCATCTATGATCGAGAGAAATTTGACCAAATCTATGAATTAAGAGAGGGATACTTTGAGAAAAAATAAGGGTAAGACATCGGTATTTTTCCTGCTCTACCGGCTTGCAGCCCTTGAGCTGCTGAGGAATAAGCTTGGGCTCTTGCTACTGTTCATCATACCCGCTTGCTTTTTGGCTGTGGTTGAGTGGACGTCCGGGGTAGGAGTGCTGCCGATAAAGTTATATTTCTTCCGCCATATCGAGGAACTGTTAATGGATCAAAAAGAAATCTCTCTCGTTTTCATGTCGGCTGCCGTTGGGGGATTTCTGATGTCCTATTATGCCATTCTCCTGTTCCAGCAGGATTTTGAGTATTACCGCTACTGCGTCT
>CAYGBF010000303.1:0-5403 GCA_964348035.1 uncultured Eubacteriales bacterium
GTTACGTCGTCGACTGCGTCGTCAGGCTGAAGCCAGAGAAAGTGTTTGTCGTCGTTGGCTATCAGAAGGAGGACGTAATAGAAGAGGTGCTCTCGGACATGGTAGGTTGTGTCGTTCAAAAAAACCAAAGAGGGACAGCTCACGCTGTGCTGTCAGCCAAGGAGGTTTTGGCCAAGAAAAAAAGGAAAGACCTGCTCATCATCAACGCCGATCTGCCACTGCTCAGACCCCAGACTCTACGGCCTTTTGTCTCTTTTCACCAGAGACACGGGAATGCTTTGACCTTCCTGAGCGCAGAATTGGAGAACCCGACGGGATTCGGCCGAGTCCTTCGGTCAGGAAAGGAGGTTGAAAGAATCATCGAGGAGAGAGATGCCTCCGCCTCAGAACGGCGAATCAAAGAAATTAATGCTGGCGTATATCTTTTCAGGATCGATGATCTATTCCAGGTTCTGCCGAAGATCTCGAATAAAAACAAGAAGGGAGAATACTACCTGACGGATGCGATCGAGATCATGCTCAAACAGGGCAAGAAAGTCGGCATCTTCAAGACATCTCATCCTGAAGAAATCGTCGGGATCAACGACCGCTATGAATTAGCCAAAGCGGTAGAGGTCCTGCGCGACAGAAAAATCAAATCCCTCACCCGACAGGGGGTGACAGTCTATGATCCCTCATCAGCCTGGATTGATACGGATGTTAAAGTCGGGAGGGACACGATTATTTATTCATCCGTATTCCTTGAGGGCAAGACGGTCATAGGTCAAGATTGTCGGCTCTATCCGTTTGTTCATATCATCGATTCTAAGGTTGGCGACAGAGTCAAGATTCTCAGCTCCACGATGATTGAGAAAAGCACGATCCATGATGAGGCTCAAATCGGACCCTTTTCCCGTCTTCGCCCTAAGTCCATCGTCCGAGAAGGGGCCAGGATCGGGAACTTTGTCGAGATGAAGAACTCCATCTTCGGGGAGAGATCCAAGGCCGGGCATTTGAGCTACTTGGGAGACTGTACTGTAGAAGAGAACGTCAACATTGGGGCAGGGACTATTACCTGCAATTATGATGGCCAAAAAAAATACAGGACCACGATCAGAAAGGGTGCTTTTATCGGTTCCGGGACAGAGCTTGTGGCTCCCGTAGAAATCGGCAAGAACGCCTACGTGGGTGCTGGCTCGACCATAACCAAGGATGTCTCTCCCGAGGCTCTGGCTGTAACCAGAGGGAAACAGGTCGAGAAGTCGCGGTGGACCAAGAAGAAGAGGAAAAAATAATGTGCGGTATCATCGGGTATGTGGGACCAAAAAACGTTGTCCCTGTGCTCTTAGAGGGTTTGAAGAGGCTTGAATACAGAGGCTATGATTCGGCGGGAATCGCTGTTGTCGACGGCCATGAAATCCAGATAAGGCGAGTTGAAGGAAAAATCAGTTCGCTGGAAAAGTGCCTTCAGGAAGAGCCGCTCGAAGGAAGCTACGGACTCGGACACACGCGTTGGGCGACCCACGGTCGGCCGAGTGAAGAAAACGCGCATCCCCACCGTGATTGCCATGGAAACCTGGTCGTGGTGCACAAAGGAATTATCGAGAACTATCTATCCCTCAAAAAAAAGCTAAAGGAAGAGGGACATGAGTTCAGGACAGAGACTGACACCGAGGTCGTGGCCCACCTCGTTGAGAAATATTTTGATGGTTGTTTGGAAGAGGCTGTCCGGAAAGCCGTGAGAGAGCTGGAGGGAGCCTTTGCCATCGCTGTCCTCTCCACCGAGGACAGAGGGAAGATAGTGGCCGCCAGGTTTGGGCCTCCCACCGTCGTCGGAGCAGGGAACGGGGAATTTCTCGTCTCTTCGGATATAAATCCTCTCCTCAGCTACACCCAGAACATCGTCTTCCTCGAAGATGAGGAAATTGCTGTCATCACCACCGAGGAGGTGAAATTTATCGATTTCAACGGCAGGACTCTCAAGAAGAAGATCGAGCATGTTTCATGGAGTCCTCTGATGGTCGAGAAACGAGGGTTCAAGCATTTTATGCTCAAAGAGATATTCGAACAGCCCCAGGTCGTCCGCGATACTCTTCAAGGACGTTTATCGCTCGACACGGGAAAGGTTTGGATGGATGAGATCGATCTCAAACCACAGTCTTTGGCTGCCGTTAAAAGAGTGGTGATCATCGCCTGCGGAACATCCTACCATGCGGGACTCGTCGGAAAGTGTTTCATCGAGTCCTTGGCCAAGATTCCTGTGGATGTGGAATATGCTTCAGAATACCGTTATGCCGATTATATACTGGATAATAAATCTCTCATCATCGTCATCTCCCAATCCGGGGAGACGGCTGATTCCTTAGCGGCCTTGAGGTCTGTCATTCAAAAGAAGCCTCTTACACTCGCTCTTTGCAACGTGGTGAACTCATCAATCCCGAGGGAAGCCGGAGGAGTCCTGTACACCCACGCGGGTCCGGAGATCGGGGTGGCGGCGACCAAGACGTTCTCAGCCCAGATGGCCGCTTTGGCACTTATCGCCCTGTACTTGGCTCAGTTAAAAGGGACTTTAGATGAGAAGGAGTCTCTCGCCTACATCAAAGCCCTTCAGCGTGTCCCGCATAAAATGGAGGATATCCTTCACCAAGCCGATGATCTAGAAAGATTGGCGACCGAGTTTACATCCTTCTCCCATTTTCTTTACTTAGGTCGGTGGGTGAACTTCCCGATTGCTCTCGAAGGAGCTCTCAAGCTGAAAGAGATATCGTACATTCATGCAGAAGGATATCCGGGGGGAGAGATGAAACACGGTCCGATCGCCTTGATCGATGAGACAATGCCCACGATGGTGATCGTTCCCAAGGATAGAGTCTACGACAAGATGTTGAGCAACATCTCAGAGATCAAGACGAGAATTGGCTACATACTGGCCGTAGCCTTCGATGATGACGAGGACATCCAAGAGAAAGTCGACAAAGTTATACCTATCCCAGTTATCAATCCTCTCTTCACGCCTTTCTTGACGGCCCTTCCTCTCCAGCTTTTTGCTTATTACATCGCCTCTATCAGGGGGGCAGATGTGGACCAACCTCGAAATCTGGCCAAAAGTGTCACGGTCGAGTGAGTCGCAGAAGCTGGACTACCACTTGAGCCTTATCATCATTCTTGCTTGCCGGGGCTGCTGCCTTCCCCAGACCTCACCGAAACTCGGGATGTCCTCCTTGACAAAGGATATAGGCTCCTGCGAATTGAGCAGGTTAAACACATCCAACCTGAGAGTAAGACTCATGCCCTTCGAGAGCCCGAGACTCTGGAGTGTGAATTCTTTTTCTATCCCAAGATCGAGATAAGAGTGGGCTGGCGTCTCCTGTGTTCCCCTTCCCTCGGGGAAAGAGTAAAAGCCGCCGAAATACGGAACGAATCCGAGCTTCTCCCAATAATACCCTGAAAGCCACTCGAAGGCCGCAGTCACTGATATTCCATAGGGAGCCATGTATATGATGTTTAATTTTAAGGAGTGGTCGACGGAGTAAGGAAGCTTGCCGTACCAGGTTTCATTTTCTTCGTCCGAGATACCTCTTCCTCCTAACCCCGCCAGCTCTGTATCGTACTTTTGCTTAAGCTCGCGTAAATCCGGAAGGTCTGGAATCGCGATGTGATTGCCGAACATTCCCAGGTAGTTTGTGCTCCCCTCCTCCTGTGACCAGGACCCCGTTTCTGTCTGGCCTGGATTGGTCCCTTTGGCTGAGGAATTATTGTATGAGGCATTCAGGAAGAGTCTTTGTCCTAATTTTCCGTAAAGTTCGAATTCCAGGCCCTGATAATTTCGCCTCTTGTGTTCAAAGTTGTCGAACAGGAAAGCAAATCCCTTCTCGAGGTCTAACACGGCCAGAACTTCTAAAAGGTCCTCGGCTTTGGTCCGGATATAACGGATCTTGAAAGCCCAATCCCTTCCCAGCCTCCGGTCATACTCGACCAGATAACGCGTCAGGAAGTTCGGATCTACTCCTTCCGCGATATCAAAGGGCTGAGCTTTCTGTTCATTACTGAATTCCCAGTTCGACGGTGCATGGATGTCTTCGGTTGTCGGGTTGGGTGGTCCGGTCCAGCTGTAGGTTCGGAACGCCAAACCCGCTCCGGAATTGAGCAAGCCCAAAGGCATGGTGGTAATCAGATCAGAAAACCGTCCCCATCCCACTTTCAGGATGTTGTTTCCATCGTTGGTGATATCCACGGCCAGCGAAAAGCGCGGCGATAGGAAATCAGAAAGGTTCCATGACCAGAGCTTTTCTCCTTCATTGTCCAGGTTAAGTTGAGTTTGAGTGCGAATCCCGGCCATGAATGTGAATCGGCCCCAGGTGGCCTTTTCCTTAAAATAGAGTCCGATGCCTCTTGAGGAATTGATGAAGTTAAAAGTGCCGTATTCGTAGAAACGGGTGGGATTTCTCTGCCCCTGCTGCCAAGTGTCGAAATAAATTTTTGTGCCGCTGTCAAACCCATCATCAGGAAATATGTCTTCTTCCTTTCCGGTAAAATCGACGCCGAATTCTGAGGAAAAGGAATAGTATTCAAACCCTAAGCTGATTTCATGCCGGCCAAAATTATCTGTTTCGAAGAACTTGATGAGTTTGAAGGTGAGGTCGAGTCTTTTTTGGTCATCGGTGACCTTTCCGTATGAGTTATGAATGTTTCGCGCCAAATCCTCGATGTAGTATTGGGCCGGTCCCAGGTCTTCGTCTGCAGGTTGAATGAACGAGTCTCTTATGACGCGTCCAATCCCTGCTTCGAAGAGTGTCGAGGCGTTGAGAATCCCCTTGTAGTTCAGACGGAATGCGAAATCCGAGAAGAGCTTCTCGTCGATCAAGTCGGGAATGCCGACCCCTCCTTCTTGTCCGAGGGATTTATGGTAGGTCGAGGTCAATGACACGTTGTGATTACTGTTGAACGCGTACGTGAGTTTAGCGAAAAGGTTATTGTTTCTTGTCGTTATCCGGCCGCCGGGAACGAGAAAATAATCGATTGCCGTCTCTCTGGTCTGTTTGGAGTCGATGAAGAGATTGTTCGAGAGGAAAAACCAGAGTTTGTCTTTGATCAAAGGCCCACCTAGGTTTAAGTACCAGTTGTAGTTGGAGAAGCGGTCTGGGGTATCCACTGCAGAGAGTTGATCCTGAAGCTTGGACTGGAACCTTTTGTCACTGAAGATCATCGCCAATTCACCCTCGATCTCATTCCCTCCGCTTTTGGTCACCATGTTGATGATCCCCCCGTAGGCTGAACCAAACTCAGGACTGAACGAGTCGGATATGATCTGGATCTCATCGATGGAATCAAGATTGAGTCGGGGACCAGAATTTCTCAGACGAACACCGCTGATCGAGAGTCCGTCCACGATCCAGGTGTTTCCTTCCTCTCCCTCGCCCCGGA
>CAYGBF010000304.1:0-4840 GCA_964348035.1 uncultured Eubacteriales bacterium
TGGCCAAAGGAGAAAAGGAATTCGAGCCCTATCTCATCCCCCTCACACCCGAGCAGGAAAAGAGAGTCGAGGAGCTGGCTTCGGAATGTGTCATGGTCTCCCTTCATGAACACCCGCACCTTTTCCCGGCCGACATCACCGAAACTTTCGATTATGAAAGACAGGCGCGCGTATTCACTGCCTTCGAGGCTTTGGCCAACTCCTACTGGGATGCGGTTTTTGATAACTTCATGGACGGCACGGCTATGATCACTTCCAAGCACGGCTGGAAATGGTCGGACATCATCTATGACCTGGGGATGCGGTTCTGCGACCTGGCCCACCAGGATTTTTTGATCAAGTGCGAAGGTGTTGATGATATTTACAGAGCCCATGATGAGGGAAAGATTGCTCTGGTCGCTGCTCAAGAGGGAGCGGCCATGATCGAGAACGAGCTGGACAGGATAGAGATTCTCTACGGTTTTGGGGTTCGGGTGATGGGTATCACCTACAGCGAATCGAACTGCCTCGGGACAGGACTCAAGGAGCCTCGAGACGGCGGCCTGACGAGCTTCGGCCACCAGGCTGTCGAAAGGATGAATAAGGTGGGGATGGCCATAGATTGTGCCCATTCCAGCGACCAGACAACTCTCGATGTCATCGCCGCCAGCAGGAAATCCATATTCTTATCTCATACGGGTGCCAGGAGTCTCTGGAATATCAAGCGGCTTGCTCCTGACCGAGTCCTGAAAGCCTGTGCGGATAAGGGCGGAGTCATCGGTGTAGAAGCTGCACCGCACACCACTCTCACCAAAAAGAATCCGCACCACAACATCGAGGCCTTCATGGAGCATTTTGAGTATATAAAGGACCTGGTGGGAATCGACCATCTGGCCTTTGGTCCTGACACCCTCTACGGCGATCATGTCGGACTGCATCACGCCTACGCAGAAGCCTTATCCATCGCTCAAGCCCACAAAGGCAAAGAGGAAGACAAGGAGGCGGCTCCTCAGTTCGAAGAAGTGGAATACGTCAAGGGTATCGAGAACCCGACCGAAGCCTCACACAACATCCTTCGGTGGCTCGTAAAGCACGATTATTCGGATGAAGACATCGCCAAAGTCTTGGGTGAGAACATACTCAGAGTACTTAAAGACGTCTGGAATTCCTAAAAAGGAGGGGTGTCATTAACAAAATCAGACTTCCGCTGGTATCCATCCTTCTGATGGCCCTTTTTCTCGTCGGGGGGAGTCTGATGCTCATCTTAAAATGGCCGCCAGGCCCGGCAAACCTGGATTGGGGAGTCTGGATCTTAGCCTACTTTGGTTATGGTTATCTCATCGCGGCCGCAATCTTCTACGCGAGGAAGGGAAGATAGTCATTTGAGGAGTCCAAGCCGGACATGAGCCTGACCCTTCAATACACCCTTATTTTATCCCTATATTTTGCCGGGATGTTGCTCCTGGGTTTTTGGTTTAACAGGAGGGTGAAATCCGATAAAGACTATTTCATAGCCAGAGGCAAACTGGGCTCGGCGACGGTGGGGTTTTCCTTCTCGGCCACTCAGATGAGCGGCAGTACCTACATGGGAGCGGTGGGGACGGAGAAAATCCTGGGATACAATTTCACTCCGGCTGCTGTGTCTTCTGCCGCAGCGCCCTGGTTTTCCTACATCCTGATTGGCGATCGGATGAGGAAGGTGGCCAGCCGGATTAAGAGTGTTACCATCGCCGATATCTTCGAGGCCCGCTACTACGGCCACGCGGCCAGCCTGACGGCGACGATCATCATGCTCATCGCCTTCATTCCGATGATCGCGGCCCAGTTGAAGGCGGCCGGCAATGTCTTCGAAGTCCTGATCGGGATGCCGTACTGGATGGGGCTATTTGTCTTCGGCGGCATCGTGATCCTGTACACGGTTCTCGGCGGGATGTTCGCCGTGGCCTGGACCGACCTCTTCCAGGGACTGATCATGATCATCGGGTTTGCCATCCTGGCCCCTATGGCGGTGCAGGCGGCTGGGGGGTTTGCCGGCATGCATCAGCAGTATGCGCAGCTCAACCCAGGAGCCATATCTTTCCTCGGTAAAATGCCGGCCTTGTGGGTCGTGTCGGCCTTTGTAGTCTGGGGGTTTTTCCAGATCGGAGGCTCGCCTGCCTCGGTGACCAGGTTCTTGATTCCAGAAGATGACAGAACACTCAGGGGAGCGTTGGTGTATTCGGTCATTTTTCAGAGCTTCATCTATCTTACGGCAACTCTGGTGGCTATCGCGGGAGGCGTTTTGCTGCCTAGCATCGAGCGTCCAGACCTGACCGTGCCGACTATGGTCTCGATGCTTTTGCCGCCGTTGGTGGGTGGGGTGATCATCGCGGCTGTCTTGGGCGCGATGATGTCGACTATCGACTCCATCCTTCTTCTGGCCGGCTCTTTGGTGGTCGAGAATATCTACATCAAGTTCATGGGAAAGGACATAGACAGCCGGAAGGGCTTAAAGATTGCCCGGTTTGTGACACTGGGAATCGGCGTGCTCGCTCTTTTGGTGGCCATCAAGCCGCCGGCAGCCATCTTGTGGATCGTCACCATGTCCTTCAGTTTGATGGCCTCGGCCTTTACCTTTCCTCTTCTTCTCGGTATCTGGTGGCCACGCGCCACCAAAGAAGGTGGTATCGCAGGCATGGTTGGTGGCGCTTTAAGCTGTGTCTTTTGGTATGTCCTCGGCTACATGAAGTATCAATCCTTCGATAACTGGATCGGTGGGATATGGCCGGCCATTTTTGGGGCTGTGATCTCTCTAGGTCTGGTTGTCGCTGTCAGCAGGGTGACGCCTCGTGCGCCCCAGGAGGTGATGGAAATATTCTTCGAAGATATTTTAATCAAGGACAACCGCAGAAAGAATACTGGTAATCCTGCTTGTCCGGTTGAGAACGAAGGTCCGAAAGGAAATCAATAAGAGAGAAATGAGAATATTATCCACATCCATCTCGATCGATAAGAAGCAAGCTCAGAAGGTGGTCCTTAAGAACCGTCGTGGTCTCGTAGATAGAGTGGCTCTGTTCTTCCAGAAATCATCCCCTGGGCAGGAAAGCATTTTGAGTTCCGGACTCATTTACTACCCGCACTGGCTCGTCGGGACCGAAGTGAAGTTCTCTCGGCCGGTTTCAAACCCTCGAATCAAGTATGCCTTTCTCGGAATCGATGGCTGTTTTGGCTCGGTGAGTCAGGCGGTGGGTTACCCAGAAGCAAAGGAAATCTTCGTGGATGGAAGTCGAGTCGTCTGCTGTAAAATCACTAAGGAAGAGGCTGGGAATATCTGTATTCGGTATTTAGAGAACACCTATGGTTTCAAGTATAAAAAGGTTCCAGAGGTGAAACTTATGGAGATTCAGCAGGTTTATAAGCCCAATTTTGTTTTTTCCTGTAAGAAGGGGGCTTGTGAATATTTCAGGGCAGTAGATGCTGAGACAGGGGGAAGGAATTATGTGTTGGATATTAAGTATAAAGAATTGTCTTTCTTAACGGATTCAGTACGACCTGTTTAGGTTCATGTTGAGGGCGGTCAGAAATTCGCGGACCGTTTTCCTGCCGAACCCGAAGATGTCGATGTACTGTTCTTTCTGGAGAATCCGGCAGCGGACGCTGACCTTATCTCCCATATCCTCGATCATGATCGACAGACGAGGGGGCGCATTCTGGAGGGTGTGTCGGCCTCTTTCGGCCGCGATAAATCCGGTCTCTCTATCTGCGCTGTCTATCGTAAAATCGATATCATTGACGGCCTTGACAGAAGCATTCCAGACTTCATCAAAGGTAAAGTTTTCGTAAAAGGTCATGTCAGTGTTGACGGTCTGCTTGACGCAGGCCACCATGGATAAGATGAGGAGCAGTGGTAATAACCTTTTCATGATTTCCTCCCTCAATACGTAACTCAAACGATTTATCTCCATAGCAATCTTAAAATAGCAAAAAATGTGCCAATTCATTTAATAGGGGAAAATGCTGTTTTAGGGGCTCCTTTTGTCCTCTTTATAGGACACCAGAATTGAAAGGCACAGCCTCTATTTTCAGGATAAATAAGGCTGCCGTCTTTTATCTACTCTATGATTGACTTCCCGATAGTTGTGATATATGCTGTCCAACCAACTAGCAAAAATATAGATTTAAATCCAATAAGGAGCAAAACCATGGCGAAGACGAAAATCTCAAAAGAACGTAAAGAGAATCTGACGGCGCTGGCCAAACTGATGAGATCGCAGGGTAAGCGGGAGATATACATAACCCCAGAGCTGATCGACTGCTTTGATGCCGTCATCACACCCGAGGAGAACGCTTTTCTCCTCCGCATGGGGACAGAGCCCCAGACGTTCGAGCAGGTCGCGTCATTGTCGGATTTACCCGAAGATCAATTCCGTCCTTTCCTGGAGACGATGAGCAAAAAAGGCTTAATCTGGTCGGAGTTTAAAGAAGACGGAGAAGAGATTTTCGTCCTGGCGCCGATTCTCGTCGGCTGGTTCGAGATGTATCTCTGCGACGGGCAAGAGATCCCGGAAAAACAGGAATTCGCCCGTCGAGTCGAAACATTTGTCAAATCTGCTAAGAAGACCAACGTTTTCCCTCTCAGGAACCTGCTCAACTACAAACACAAGCGCAAATCAATACCCTACACCAGTATTGTCCTTCCCAAACCGCCGAGCGAAAGTCCGAAAACAATAGAAGTCAAAGTCGATCAAAGCCTAAAATCATCAGATATGGAGGTCTACCCGGCCAAGGATGTCTACGAACTCATCGAAAAATACGGCGATGAGAATAAGATTGCTCTGGTTCACTGTTTCTGTCGGTATGTGCACAAGACAGTTGATGAGCC
>CAYGBF010000305.1:0-15820 GCA_964348035.1 uncultured Eubacteriales bacterium
CGAGCTAGCTAAAGTCATAGCCGAGGGGTCTACATATTCCGTCGAGAAAGGAACAGCCCTTTCGGATTTCGCCGAAGGTCTTGATCTGGCTAAAAAGCCTCTGTTGGCAAAGATCAATGGTCAGCTTGTCGGGCTGGAGACCAGAGTGGAGGAAGACACTCAGGTTCAATGGGTCTACAGGGATTCTGCAGAAGCCCTTGATACCCTGAGACACAGCGCCTCTCATCTCATGGCTCATGCTGTCCTCGAGCTTTTCCCAGGAACAATGACCGGAATCGGGCCGGCTGTCGAAGATGGATTTTACTATGATTTTTTAAGGGAGAAGCCGTTCGCCGTCGAAGATCTCAAAACCATAGAAGCCAAGATGCGGGAGTACGTCAAGGCTGATATCCCGATCGAAAGAGTGGAATATTCCAAACCAGAAGCTCTCCGAATTTTCCGCGAATCGGGACAAGAGCTCAAAGTGGAACTCGTCGAGGAAAAAGGAGGCGAGACGGTCACCTGCTACAGGCAGGGCAGTTTTATCGACTTCTGTCTGGGCCCTCATGTTCCCTCGACCAGGTACATCCAAAACTTCAGACTTCTTTCGGTTTCGGGAGCGTATTGGAAGGCTGATGAGAAAGGAAAGCAGCTTCAGAGGATCTACGGAACGGCTTTCTTCGACAAAAAAGCCTTGAAAGAATATCTGAACCTAGTTGAAGAAGCCAAAAAAAGAGATCACCGCAAACTCGGATCTGAGCTCGATCTTTTTAGTTTTAATGAATCGTTGGGAGCTGGGATGATTCTCTGGCACCCGAAGGGAGGCACGGTCAGGCGCCTGATCGAGGACTACTGGCATGAGGAACACATCAAGGATGAATACGACTTCCTGTACACGCCACATTTTGCCAAGCTGGATGTCTGGCGTCAGAGCGGACACACCGAATTCTATGACGCGATGTATCCGCCTCTCCTGATTGATGAGGTCGAGTATGAATTGAAGCCGATGAACTGTCCGTTCCATATCATGGTTTACAAATCGCGTCCCCGGAGTTACCGTGAGTTACCTCTGCGTTGGGCCGAACTGGGGACTGTCTACCGCTATGAGAGGAGCGGAGTCCTTCATGGCTTGATGAGAGTGAGAGGATTTACCCAGGATGATGCCCACATCTTCTGCCGCCGGGACCAGCTCGAGGAGGAGATCAAGAGGGTCATCGCTCTGGCTCTTAGGCTTCTAAAAACCTTCGGATTTACCGAGTTTGATGTGTTCCTGTCCACACGTCCGGACAAGTACGCTGGGGCGGAGGCGGACTGGGAAGAGGCCACCCAGTCTCTCAGGAAAGCTATGGAGAGCGCCGATCTCGCTTTCCAGCTGGACGAGGGGCAGGGTGTTTTCTACGGTCCGAAGATCGATATAAAAATAAGGGATGCTCTCCGAAGGTCATGGCAGTGTACGACCATCCAGCTCGATTTCAACCTGGCCGAGAGGTTCGATCTGCCTTATGTCGGTCAAGATGGGAAGCTGCACAGGCCTTTCCTTGTTCACAGAGCCCTTTTAGGCTCTCTGGAGAGGTTCTTCGGCATCCTGATCGAGCATTACAACGGGAATTTTCCTGTTTGGTTGGCGCCGGTCCAAGTGATTCTTCTCCCCATCGCTGACAGGCACAACGAATATGCTAGATCACTCGACAGGAAATTTAAGGACAGAGGGATCAGATCCAGTGTGGATCTCCGGCGGGAGAAGGTGGGTTACAAGATTAGAGATGCGGAGATCCAGAAGATTCCGATGATCCTGATCGTCGGTGACAAAGAAGTCTCCCAGGGAACGACTTCCCTAAGGGTCCATACCGTAGGAGACAAAGGACAGATGAATCCGGATGAATTCCTTGAAAAAATAAAGGAAATGGTTAAAACTAAGTCTCTCAACTTTAACCTTTAAAGGAGGTCAATCATCAGAAGACGGACATTTTATCCCGGAAGAGCAAGGTACACCAAACCCCACAAGATAAACGACATGATAAAAGCCAAAGAAGTCAGGATCATCGATGAAGACAAAAAACAGCTCGGGATCTTACCGCACGCCGAGGCCCTTTCCTTAGCCAAAGAGAAGGGGTTGGATCTGGTTGAAGTCGCCCCGAAGGCGGTTCCTCCCGTCTGTCGGATCATGGATTACGGGAAATATCTGTACGAACTCCATAAAAAAGCTCAAGAGGCAAAAAAACACCAAAAGCAGATTCAGGTCAAGGAGATAAAATTCAGGCCAAAGATAAGCATCCATGATTATAAATTCAAGATGCGACATGTGCATCGGTTTCTGAAAGAAGGGAACAAGGTCAAGATCACCGTCATGCTTCGTGGGAGAGAAAAGGCAAAACCCGAGTTGGCCCGGAAGATTCTGGACAGAGTTTTTGAAGACGTTCAAGAGCTCGGTCATCAAGACAGCGATATTCGCGTCCAGCCTTGGGCCGTCTCGACCATGCTCAGTCCCGGTAAACCAGGAGGAAAAGATGCCAAAACTAAAGACGCACAGGGGAGCCAAGAAGAGGTTCAAAGTAACGGGAAAGAAGAAGATCGTTCACAATAAAGCTAATAAGAGTCATCTTCTAACCAAGAAGTCGAAAAAAAGAAAGAGAGAATTGGGGAAGAAAAAAGAAATCAGTCCCCCGGACAAGGGAAAAATAAAAAAAATGCTTCCTTACCAAGCCTAGCTGTCTCAGACCCCGATTCAAAACATAGGAGAAAACAATGCCAAGAGTTAAACGTGGCCCCAGGAAAAGACAGAGAAGGACCAAAATCCTCAAACAGGCTAAAGGTTACCAGGGGGCAAGAAGTCACAACTACCGCACAGCCAAGGAAGCCGTGGAGAGGGCGCTTCTGTATGCCTACCGAGACAGGCGGGTGCGTAAACGGGAGTTTCGGAGGTTGTGGATAATCCGTATCAAGGCTGCTGCCGAGCAGAATGGGCTCTCGTACAACCGCTTTATCCATGGACTCAAACAGCTGAACGTTGAACTGGACAGGAAGATTTTAGCCGATCTGGCCGTTAATGAGCCTCAAGCATTTATCCAGATTGCCGAGAAGGTTAAGCAGATACCTTCCTAGTTCCCTCATAGAGTCGACGACACCCTGATAACAAAACCATGAAAAACCTCAAGGTCGCAATAAAAGAACTCAGAAAAAGCTTCGAAAAAGATGTCGCTCGGATAAAAGACGACCCTTCTCTCCAAGAAGTTCGCAACCGGTATTTGAGTCGCCGACGAGGCCACTTGACCCTTCTTCTCGAGAAACTGAAGACCATCACACCTGAGGATCGACCTGAAATAGGTCGCGATCTCAACATCTTGAAACGGGAAATCCAGACCAAGCTCAAGAAGAAGCAAGCCAAGATCAAGAAGCCAAAGCGGATTTCCCGACTTGCCGACTTGACGCTTCCCGGGAGACAGAGGTATTGGGGATCTCCTCATCCTGTTCTGGTTTTTCAACAAGAGATCGAGAATATCTTCCTGAACATGGGCTTTTCTATCGAGGAAGGACCTGAGATCGAGACAGACTACTACAATTTTGAAGCGCTCAATTTCCCCCCCCATCACCCAGCTCGAGATGATTGGGACACCTTGTATCTAAGCAGCGGTCTCCTCCTCCGCACCCATACGTCCCCGGTCCAGATTAGGGTCATGGAGAAGCGGAAGCCGCCCATCCGGATCATCAATCCGGGGAAAGTCTTCCGGAAGGAGTCCCCTGATCCTACGCATCTGCCGATGTTTTTCCAAGTGGAGGGACTCGTTGTCGATCATGGCATCACCTTCGCCCACCTTAAGGGCACGCTGGAGTACTTTCTGAGGCGGCTTTTTCATGAAAAAATCCAGATCCGGTTTCGGCCGAGTTTTTTTCCTTTCACAGAGCCCTCGGCGGAGGTTGATATTCAGTGTACCGTCTGTCAAGGAGAGAGCAAGGAGTGTCGGGTGTGTGGGGGAGGAGGATGGATCGAGATCCTCGGAGCAGGCATGGTCGATCCTCAAGTGCTCAAGAATGTCAACATCGATCCGGAAAAGTATTCGGGTTTTGCTTTTGGTCTGGGGACGGATCGGACAGCGATGTTCGCGTACGAGATCCCGGACATGAGGTTTTTTTACGAAAATGATCTCAGGTTTATAAGGCAGTTTGTGAGAAAATGAGAATCAGTCTAGATTGGCTAAAGGAATACATAGAGATAGATCTTCCTCTTCAGCAATTGATAGACAAGTTGAACATGATCGGTCTTCTTGTCGAGGACTGGGAGGAACTCAAGGGAGACACCATCCTGGATGTCGAGACTTATGCCAACCGACCTGATACTCTAGGACATTTGGGTGCTTCAAGGGAAATAGCGGCCTGCCTTGATCTTAGGCTCAAAAAGCAGGACTGGCCTTTATCTGAAGGGAGGGAGAAGACTTCTGACCTCGTCGATATCATGATCAAAAGCCCTAAATTGTGTCCCCGCTACTGCGGAATCATCGTCCAAGATATCCCAGTGAAACCATCTCCTTCGTGGTTATTGAAAAGGATTGAGGCGATGGGGCTGAAACCCGTCAACAACGTTGTCGATGTTACGAATTATGTGTTGTTTTCGACAGCCCACCCGATTCATGCCTTTGATATGGATGCTATCAGAGGGAAAACAATCATCATCAGAAAGGCCGAGACAGGGGAAGCTCTGAGAAGTCTGGAAGGAGAAGATATCGCTCTATCTCCGGATATGCTGGTGATTGCCGATGCAGAGAGACCTGTAGCCCTGGCAGGGGTTATCGGCGGTGAAGAAACCGGTGTGACCGAGGCGACGAAGAATGTTTTTATCGAAAGCGCCTATTTTGATCCCGTCTCCATCCGTAAAACCAGGAAGAAGACAGGGCTTTCCACGGACGCATCCTACCGGTTTGAAAGGAATGCGGACCTTTCTTTTCCGCCCCAGGCGGCTCTGATGGCCGCATCCTTGCTCACTCAGATGGGAGGGAAGGCGACCCGGGGGATCATGGATGTCTACCCGCGGCCGCGAAGAGGAAAGACTCTCATCCTTCGCAATCACCGCATCTCAGAATTGCTGGATATACATGCGGACGGGGACTTCATCTCTAAGACACTCTCTGCCCTCGGTTTCGGGATTAAGGAGGAGAAAGCGGGCCTCTACAAAGTCCAGATTCCTTCTTTTCGGGTCGATATCGAAAGGGAGGCCGACCTGATCGAGGAGATCGCTCGTTTCTACGGGTATAAAAAAATTCCGGCTCGGATTCCTCCTCTTCGGGAGATGGAACCTGCCGCTGATCCTAAAAGGAAAAGCCTGGATAAACTGCGCCAGCTGCTCTTCCATCAAGGGTATGACGAGTTCGTCAATTTTAGTTTTTCTGATCCAGAAAAAGAGGCCCAGTTCAAAACTGCCCGGAAGGCCATCGAGATCCGGAATCCCATCTCTGCCAGAGCCTCTCGGCTCCGCACCACGTTGATCCCGGGATTGTTGGAGAACGTTGTTTGGAATAGGAATAGAGGAATCGAGGGTATCCATGCCTTTGAAATCGGGAATATTTATTTCTTGGAGAAGAGGAACAGTCGAGAACAACAATTTTTGACTCTTGTTTCTACCGGAATCATCGGATCTCCTCAGTGGCAGGAAAAGGATGAGATCACGGATTTTTTTCACCTCAAGGGGACCTGTGAGTTCCTGATGTCCCATCTCAGGTATGAACCCTTTTCCTTCCAAGAGGAAAGTCACCCTTTTTTCGAGGATGGATACGCCGTAGGCCTGGATTACAAAGGGGAAAGAATCGGGCATCTCGGTTTACTAAGAAAGAAAATTCTAGAATCCTATTCCTTGACAGACGAGGTTTGGGCCGCCGAGTTGGATCTGGCCTCCTTGCTCCAGAAAAAGCCGCAAGACTTCCTTTATGCTGCCGTCACGAAATTCCCGAGCGTAACCAGGGATGTCTCATTCATCGCTGATCGACAGGTGCCTTATCAAGCCGTGGAGGAAGCGATCGAGAATATTTCCCTTCCCTACCTGGAGAAATTCTCCCTCTACGACCGGTTCTCCGGGCCATCGGTTCCGAGAGGGAAAATCAGCTTGTCTGTCCGTTTTGTCTATCGCCACCCGAAGAAGACATTAAAGGCTGAAGAAGTGGATAAGCTGCAGGAAAAAATCATCAAAACCTTAAGAGAGAGATTTCACTTTCAATTGAGAGGAGGAGGGAAAATTGACAAGTGAACTAGAAAGAATTAAAATTCTTGAAGGAAAGATCACCCAGGTTGTTGAATACATAAACAAGCTTCTGAGCGAGAATAAGAGGCTGAAAGAGCAGATCAGCGAGTTGAAATCTGACAAGAAGAAGTTCGAGGAGCAGGCTAAACAGGCCACAAAGCTTGACCAGCATTTACAAAAGTATGAAGAAGAAAGAAAGGTCATCAAGGATAAAGTCGAGACCATAATCGACCAAATCGATCAGCTGGGATTATGATTGACAAAACCATCGAAATCGAAATTTATGGACAAAAATACCGGATAAGAGTCAAAGGAGAAGAGGATGAAAAATATATAAGCCATTTGACTTCGTACGTTGATCAGAAAATGAGGGAAGTGGCTGTCAAGTCGAAGTCAGTCGATGCCCTTAAGATTGCGGTTCTTGCTGCTTTGAACATTGCTGATGAATGTTTTCTGAGTCAAAAGAAGCTGGATCAACTCAACGAAGTCATCGGCCATATGGAGAGTGAAATAGAAAGCTTGGAGGTTCCTTTTTCGAAAAATGAGAATAGATACAATAAAATTGAGGAAGCCAGTTGAACTAACGAAGTGTATAGATGAGCTGAGACAACTCCGAGGCTCACCAGATAATGCACCTTGTGGAGATAGGACTGAGTGTCCTTTCATGAACTCGAGAAAGTGACGATTTCCTAAGATCCTCCAACCTTTTCCTCTCCTTTGGCGCACCCAACAAGGAGGTGGTCAAAGTGACATCAACAATTTTAGCCGTCATCGCCGCCGTTGTCGTCGTCGGAGTCTTGACGGTTATCGTGTTTAAAAAAATCCACGGTGCCCGCTCTGTTTTTAGGGCTCAGCATGAAGCCAAAGAAATTCTGGAAAAAGCCAATCAGGAAGCCGAAAAACTCAGACGGGAAGCCTCCATAGAGGCCAAGGAGAAATTTCTCAACCTCAAATCTGATTTTGAGCGGCAGACCCGGGAACGGCGGAGAAAAATCAACGATACGGAAAGAAGGCTGGTTCATAAAGAAGAAAAATTGGAACGGAAGTATCAAACGTTAGAAAGAAAAGAAAAGGAATTTTCCAACAAAGAGCGACGACTCTACAACAGAGAGAGAGAGATAGGAAATAAGGAGAAGAAATATGATGAGTTGATCCAGAATGCTAAGGATGAGTTGGAAAGGGTTTCCGGCCTCACCAAGGAAGAGGCGAAAAGCATCCTGATGGCTAAGATGGAAGAAGAGGCCAGACTCGATGCAGTGCAGGTTATCCGTCGATTCGAGGAGGAGACCAAAGAAAAAAGCCAGGTGCTCGCCCGTGATATCATCAGTCAGGCTATCCAGAGATCCGCTGCCGAACATGTTGTCGAGACAACCGTGTCTGTCGTCGATCTTCCCTCGGATGATATGAAAGGTCGGATCATCGGTCGGGAAGGACGCAATATCCGGGCTCTGGAGATGGCGACAGGTGTGGATATCATCGTCGATGATACTCCTGAGGCTGTCATTCTGTCTAGCTTCGACCCTATCCGACGCGAGATGGCTCGGTTGGCCATCGAGAAGCTCGTCGTGGATGGCCGGATTCACCCGGCTCGCATCGAGGAGGTCGTGGAAACGGTCAAGCAGGAGTTAGAAGAGAAGATCAAACAGGAGGGAGAGTCCGTGGTTCTGGAACTGAGGATTCAGGACCTGCATCCCGAGCTCGTCAAGCTCCTCGGAAAGTTGAAATACCGGACGAGCTACGGACAGAATGTGCTCCAGCACGCCAAAGAGGTGGCCTACCTCTCAGTCTTGATGGCCAAGGAATTAGATGCAGACACCAACGTCGCCCTAAGAGCCGGTCTTCTTCACGATATAGGTAAGGCCGTGGATAAGGACGTCGAAGGTACCCACACCGAGTTGAGCGTAGAGCTGGTCAAGAAATACGGTGAAAACGAGGCCGTCGTCCAAGCCATCGCCTCTCACCACCGTGACATCGAGTTTCCCTCGGTCGAGGCCGTCCTGGTTCAAGCGGCCGATACTCTTTCCGCCGCCCGACCAGGAGCTCGACGCGAACTCTTGGAGAAATACATCAAGAGGTTGGAGAAACTCGAGGAAATCGCCAACTCTTTCGATGGCGTGTCCAAGACCTATGCTCTGCAAGCAGGAAGAGAAATCCGGATTATCGTCGAAAGTCAGAAGATTACCGATGAGAAAGCCACCCTCGTTGCTAAAGATGTCGCCAAAAAGGTTAAGGATGAACTGGACTATCCCGGACAGATCAAGGTGACTGTCATCCGAGAAATGAGAGCCGTAGAATATGCCAGATAAGATCTGTGTCCTGTTCCTAGGCGACATCATAGGAAGACCGGGACGGAAAGCCTTAACCCAGCACCTCCCCGCTCTCGTCGAGAAACATTCTCCCTCCCTTATCATCGCCAACGGAGAGAACGCGGCTGGAGGTATCGGGTTGACTGAAAAAGTCGGACAAGAACTTCTCGACCAGGTCCATATCCTCACCTCTGGGAATCACATCTGGGATAAGAGAGAAGCCATCCCCTTTCTTGAGAGAGAGACTCGGCTGCTCCGTCCAGCAAACTATCCTCCACAAAATCCAGGGAAGGGAAGCACAGTCTTTAAAACCGACGAAGGGGTGGCAATTGGTGTTCTGAATTTACAGGGACGTGTTTTCATGGAACCCATAGATTGTCCTTTCCGGACAGCTGATGAGGAGATCGAGAAGCTGGACGAAGTAACACCGCTCATCGTCGTGGATTTCCATGCTGAAGCCACATCAGAAAAACAGGCTATGGGGTGGCATCTGGATGGCCGTGTCTCTGCGGTTATCGGGACCCATACCCATGTTCTTACGGCCGATGAGAGGATACTCCCAGAGGGGACAGCCTTTATCACCGATGTAGGGATGATCGGCGGCTATAATTCGGTGATCGGGATTCGGAAGGAACAGGCGCTCAAGCGTTTCTTGACCGCTCGACCGCAGCGCTTCGAACCGGGGAAGGAAGGCATCCTCTTCACGGCTGTCTTGGTCGAGGCGGACATCAAGAAGGGAAGGGCTCTTTCTATCCGGAGAGAAATCATCATCGAGGAAAAAAGTGAAGGATAGCAGTCTAGTAAAGCCTGAAAAAATCTATACGGTCACTGAGATCACCCAACTGGTTAAGCGCGAGTTGGAAAGTGCCTTTCCTCAGCTGTGGATAGAGGGAGAAATTTCAAACTTCCACCGGCATCACTCCGGACATCTGTATTTCACTTTGAAAGACGAGACGAGCCAGCTACGGACAGTGATGTTCCGTTCCGATGCGGCTCGGGTTCCGTTTGAGTTAAAGGACGGACTTCAAGTCGGCAGCAGGGGCCGGATAAATGTCTATGAACCTAGAGGCAAGGGTGCCCTCCAGTTAGCCTTTGAACAACTGAAAGAGAAGTTGACAAAAGAAGGGCTGTTTGATCCTCGTCACAAGAAGAAGCTTCCCCTTTTGCCCAAAAAAGTCGGGGTCGTCACCTCTCCTAGAGGAGCGGCCATAGTCGATATCCTGAGGATTTTAGAGCGGAGGTTTGCTCGACTCCATATCGTGATCTACCCGGTGAAGGTTCAAGGAGCAGGAGCGGCCGATGAGATCGTCGAAGGCATAGAATATTTAGGAAGGTTGAGCGATATCGATGTCCTGATCGTCGGTCGAGGAGGAGGATCGATCGAGGACCTATGGGCGTTTAACGAAGAGAAAGTAGCCCGGGCGATCTTCGTCTGCCCGATCCCCGTAATTTCGGCTGTCGGTCATGAGATCGATTTTACTATCGCTGACTTTGTGGCCGACATCCGGGCGTCCACACCCTCGGCAGCGGCGGAGATGGTCGTGGAGAAGGAGCAGTCCTTCTTGGACTGGATCGAAAACTTGGAAAAAAGGATGATTCATCATCAAAAGTACTACCTCCAGGGAGAAACACAAAAAGTCCTCAGCCTCATCCATCACCGAGCCTTCCAGAATTTCAAGCTTCGCCTCATGAATCTTCATCAAAGGATCGATGGATTGGAAACCAATGCCTGGACAGTCCTTAGGAAGTCTCAACAGAGAATCGCAGAGAACCGGGCCAAGGTCTCTCTGCTGTACGAAAAAATAAGCAGTACTTTAAAAAGGGCTCTCCAGCTCAGGATGAGTCGCTGGGAAAGGCTCTCCGTCCAGTTGGGCAACTTGAGTCCCCTGAATATACTCAAAAAAGGCTACACTCTCTGCTGGCGAGACGGAGGCAGGACGCTTGTCCGCCGCATCGAGGATATCGCCCAAGATGAAGAACTCACGGTTTCTTTCTTCAAGGGGGAATTTTCTTGTCTTGTCAAGGATGTGGATAAGGCTAAATCCATCCAATCGCGTGTGGTAAAGGAGAAATCATGAGCGAACAGAGTTTTGAAAAAGCTTTGGAGGAACTGGAAGGCATCGTCGAGAAATTGGAAAAGGGGGGATTGCCTTTAAACAAGTCTCTCTCTCTCTTTGAAAAAGGTGTCAAACTGGCCAAGTATCTAAGGGATGAGCTAGAAAAGGCAGAAAAAAAAGTCGACATCCTTCTCAAAGACGAAGAAGGAAAGGTCAAGGAGGAATCCTTTCAACCGGAAGAGACTGATTCTGAGGAGGAAGATACCCCTGAGCCTGGGGAGGATGAGAACCTTCCTTTTTAGTAAGGATAAATGACGAACAAGACATGATCTTGGTGAAACGGAGAGAGATGAGAAGAGAGGTTGATAATGAAAAAAATTCTTAATGACATAGAAAGCCCCAAGGATCTCAAAGCCTTATCCGTAAAGCAGCTCGCTCAATTAGCCAAGGAGATTCGGACCCTGATCCTCCAGGTCGTCTCCAAGAATGGCGGACATCTCTCGCCTAATCTTGGAGTGGTGGAGCTGACATTGGCCCTCCATCGCGTGTTCGATGCACCGAGTGATAAGATTATCTGGGATGTGGGGCATCAGTGTTATACCCACAAGATTATCACCGGGCGGAAGGACAGGTTTCTGAGGCTTCGCCAGTACGAAGGTCTCTGCGGGTTTCCGTGTCGTGAAGAAAGCGAGTATGACGTCTACAACACGGGCCATGCCTCCACGGCGCTATCGGCGGCTTTGGGGATGGCCGTAGCGAGGGAGAAGAGCAAAGAAAATCACCACGTGATTGCCGTCGTCGGCGACGGGAGTTTAACAGGAGGAATGTCGTGGGAAGCGCTCAACCAGATCGGACACCTCCGTGAAAAATTGATCATTGTTCTGAATTATAATGAGATGTCCATCTCAGAGAATGTCGGAGCCTTATCCAAATATTTTTCTTACCTTGTTTCCGGACAGCATTATCTGCGGATGAAGGACTACGCCAAAACGATTTTGAAGGCGATCCCTGCTGTGGGGGGGAAGATGATCAAGGTCGGGCGGGCCGTGGAGGAGGCTATCCAGAAGATTTTTTTTCCCGGCTTGGTTTTCGAGCGGTTGGGCATTCAATACCTCGGACCTGTCCAGGGTCACAGTCTTTCTTCTCTCATCGAGGTCTTCGAGGAGGCCAAGTCAGCAAGCGGGCCTGTGCTCATTCATTGTGTGACCCAGAAAGGTCGAGGGTATCGTCCCGCCCAGAAAAATCCAACCCAGTACCATGGTATTGCTCCCTTCGATCTCCAAACGGGAAAAATCCTCAATCAAGACAAAAGGCCGACGTATTCCTCTGTTTTTGGGCAGACAGCCGTCAAGATTGCCGAACAGGATGAGAAGGTTGTGGCCATCACCGCTGCCATGCCGGAAGGGACGGGTTTGAGCCCGTTTGCCTCCCGATTCCCGGATAGGTTTTATGACGTGGGTATTGCCGAGCAGCACGCGGTTAATTTTGCCTCCGGTCTATCCCTGAACGGGTTCAAACCCCTCGTGGCGATCTACTCCACCTTCCTGCAGCGGGCCTATGATCAAGTTTACCACGATGTCTGCCTGATGGATATTCCTGTCGTCTTTGCCCTCGACCGTTCGGGGATCGTTCCCGATGACGGCGCAACCCACCAGGGGATTAACGATATTATTTACCTTAGACACATGCCCAACATGATCGTCATGGCTCCCAAGGATGAAAATGAACTGCAGCACATGTTAAAATCTGCCTTTTCCTTTGCCCATCCAGCGGCAGTCCGTTTTCCCAAAGGAAAGGGCTTAGGGGCGTCTCTGGACAAAGACTTCAAAGAGATTCCCCTAGGCCGGGGAGAAGTGCTCAAGGAGGGGGAGGATTTGTTGATTGCTCTTGGAAGTATGGTCTTCCCCGCCTTGGAAGCGGCGAAGAGGCTGGAACAGGAAGGGATCCATTTGACCGTGGTCAACGCTCGGTTTGCCAAGCCGTTGGATGAGGAATTGATTCGACGCTTTGTCAAGCCGGGGGGAACGATCATCACTGCCGAGGAAGGAGTGGCAGTGGGCGGATTTGGCAGCGCCGTTCGAGAGTTGTTGGATAGAAATGGTTTTTGTGATGTCAAGTTCAAATGCATCGGTCTACCCCTGGAGGTTTATCCAACAGGCAGTGTCAGCGAGATAAAAGAAAGATACAGCCTCGACGAAGATGGTCTCTTTCGTCAAATATTGGAATATTACAAATAGACTCGAGAAAGAATCTTGGTCCAGAAGGAGAGAGCCGATAAGCTCGTCGTGGAACGAGGCTTGGCAGAGAGTCGTCATCGAGCCCAAGCCTTGATCATGGCGGGATTGGTGTATGCGGGGGGAGAGAGGGTGGAAAAACCAGGCCAGAAGATTGTTTTTTCAGAGAAACTCTCCCTCAAGAAAAGATCCCCTTACGTCGGTCGAGGTGGCCTGAAACTGGAAGAAGCCCTCGATGCTTTCGGGATTGAGGTAGAAGGAATGACAGCCGCCGATTTAGGGGCTTCAACAGGAGGATTTACGGATTGTCTTCTCCGTAGAGGGGCCGCCTGTGTCTATGCGATCGACGTGAATACAAGCCAGATAGATTGGCGGCTGAGGCAGGATCCAAGAGTCATTCTCGTCGAAAAAAACGCTCGCTATTTAAGCAAAGCCGACTTCCAGGATGAACTGGACATAGTGACTATGGACTTGGCCTTCATTTCTGTTCTCAAGGTCTTGCCGGCCATCCGAGGATTCCTCGGAAAAGGACACCTCCTATCGCTCCTCAAGCCTCAGTTCGAAGTGGGAAAGAAGAACGTAGGAAAGAGGGGGGTCGTAAGAGATCCACGTCTTCATGAAAAGGTGTTGTGGGACATAGCTGGGGAGGCCGCAGAAGCGGGGTTTAACCTTCAAGATTTGATCAAGTCTCCTCTTCGAGGACAGAGAGGAAACCGTGAGTTTTTCGCCTGGTGGTTGTTGGATGAAGGTTTCGACTCAGAGCGAGTCCTGAAATTAGTCAAGGAGGTCGTTTGGGATGAGAAAAATTAATCGTGCTGGCTTTATCATCAAGCCCCATGCTCCGCGTATCGAGAAGATACTCGAGGATCTCATAGAGTATTTCGAGAAAAAAGAGGTATCCATTTTTTTGGAAGAAGAAGCTGCAAACAAGCTCCGAAGAAACCAAGGATTGAAAAGAGATGAGCTTCCCGGGCAGGTCGATCTGGTGGTTGTTCTTGGAGGAGACGGGACTCTTCTCAGCATCGCTCATCTAGCCGCTCAGAGAAACGTTCCTGTCTTGGGAGTCAACTTGGGAAAACTGGGCTTCTTAACAGAAGTTCCTCTCTCAGAGGCGTATCTCACTCTGGATTCATTCCTAGCGGGGAATCAGAAAATCATCAGTCCCAGGCGCCTGCTGGAGGCGACATTCAAGGATAAAACATACTATTGTCTGAACGATGTGGTCATCAACAAAGGAGCCCTGGCCCGGATGATTCAGTGTAAAATCTGGGTCGAAAACAAGGAGATGGCCACGCTGAGGGCGGACGGTTTAATCATCAGCACACCCACGGGTTCGACCGCCTATTCCTTGGCGGCTGGAGGGCCGATTATCCAACCGTATATTCCGGCCATCGTGATCGCCCCTATTTGTCCCCATACCCTTTCGTTCCGGCCGATGGTCATCTCTTCCACATTGGCGATCAAGGTGCAGCTCTTGACTGGAGGAGAAGAGGTCTACTTGACCCTAGACGGCCAACGAGGCAATCCGTTAGACAAAGATGATGTGGTCAAGATTAAAAGCAGTGAGCTGGTCCTGCAGCTCGTCTCTTCTCCCGAGAGGAACTACTTCGACCTCGTCAAGGAGAAGTTGGGCTGGGCCGAATAAGATGGATTTTCATAAAAACTGCCGATACCAACCTTAAAAACTCTATTTCTTAATAATATCGGCATTTTTACCCTTACCTGCCTTCGCAGGTACAAACCGGGCGAGCCAATTTCGCCGCATCTGCTTCGTTGCGGCCCATTCGCGGTGGTTCTACCCCCGACCCAACCTACCCAGCTTCATGGGCCGACGCCTCGCCCCGTCCCGGCCTACTCCTACGGCAAACTTGATTCGTGAATAATCCATCTTTCATCTGGATTATTCATAAAAACGGCCGATACTCGTGGATAACCAAGGTTTCTCGATGGATGACCCGACGACCTAGCTTGGTTGACTTTTAGGGACCTCGATATTATCATAATTTACCTCATGAACCAGAATTTTAGGGTGGTCTACGTTTCGGCAGAGGTTTCTCCGTTTGCCATATCCGGGGAATCGGCTGATGTCGCCTCGTCACTTCCAAAATACCTGGCCTCACTGGGGATGGATGTCTCTGTTTTCATGCCTATGTACAGGAGGCCGGAGATCGAATCTCTGCCCAAGGAAGTCGTCTGTAATCAGCTCTTGGTGCCGTTAGGAGAAGAAAAAGTCAAAGGACGCGTTTACAGGAGTGAACTCGGAAAGTATGATATTTATTTTATTGAAAACCCGAAGTATTTTTGGAGGGAAAACGTCTACGGCACGGGAAAAGGCGAATACCTGGATAATGACGAGCGGTTCATTTTTTTCAGCCGGGCCGTTCTTGAATTTTTATTAAAGGCGAAAATACCCACAGACATTATTCACTGCAACAATTGGCCGACATCTCTTATCCCGGTCTTCCTAAAAGCCCATTATGGGAATACACAACACTTCAAGAAGGTGGCGACAGTACTGACTCTGCATAATATCGCCTATCAAGGAGCATTTCCGGCGGAGACACTCATCTCGGCCGGATTAACATGGAATGATCTAAACGCTAGACCCTTTGTCTTCAACGGGAAGTTCAACTTTCTTCAGACAGGTCTTGTGTATGCGGACCTTCTCAACACCGTGAGTTCTTCTTATAGAAGGGAAATCCTGACCAAATCCCACTCCTTTGGTTTGAATGATGTTCTGGCTGCGAGAAAGGATGATTTCTTCAGCATCCGCAACGGCATTGATTATGATGTTTGGAATCCTGAGACCGATCCTTATATCGTGGCTAACTATGCGCCTTCGAACTTAAGACCCAAGGAGAGATGTAAGCTTGATCTCATCCAGGAATTCGGATTGTCCACTCCAGCAAAAACCCCGCTCTTGGGCGTAGTGTCCTTCCTGAGCGCTCAGAAGGATTAGGATATACTGCTCGAAGTCATCGATGACATCTTGCAGAAGGATGTGGGACTGGTTATCCT
>CAYGBF010000306.1:0-6035 GCA_964348035.1 uncultured Eubacteriales bacterium
TACACTCCTGGATCTGTCATCGGCGCAGCCGTCGTCGGAAATCATGTGTACATAGCTGGAGATCTTTCAGGCCTGCAGGTCTTTAATATTACGGATATCTCTTCTCCAGAGCATTCGGATACTGTTGAATGGTTCCGAGGTGTTCACGGGATGACGGCCCAGGAAAATCATGCCTACATGACGGACCGCTGGACGCTGAGAATTTTCGATGCCACCATTCCTTCTGAAACCAAGCTCCTCCATTCCTTCCGTATGCCAGGAGTGGCCAGGACTGTGATCGTCAGAGACAACAGAGCCTATCTCACCGCCGATCATTCCGGCTTTCACATCGTAGATATCGCGGATCCTTCAGCGCCAAAGCTTGTGGGTTCGTATGAAATGCCGGGATTTGCCTACGGATTGGACATAAAAGGAAATCAGGCTTACGTTGCCAACAGCGATACGGGTTTCCACATCCTGGATTTCAGCGTTTCCGCCTCGCCTAAACTGTTGGGTTCGTACCGGACTCCAGGTTTGTGTTACGGAACGGCTGTCAAGGGGAAACATGCCTTTGTGGCCGATGGTCCTGCCGGCCTTCAAGTTCTTGATATCAGTAATCCTGCGGCCGTTTCTCCTGTTGGGGAATGTGAGATGGAGGGCTTTGCCAACGGCATTACTATCTGGGGAGAGTATGCCTATGTTTCGGATGAAACGACGGGGCTGAAAATCATCGATATCAGGAACCCGAGAGCTCCCAAGATAGCGGCTTCTTACGATACTCCTGGAGAGGCTGTGGGCGGCTTTCGGAGCGGCGACTATATCTTCGTCCCCGACACGTTCTCGTTGATTATTTTGAAAGTGAAAAAATAAGGGAAGACGGGAGACTACTTTTAGGAAAATTCGTCATTCCAGCGGAAGCAGGGATCCAGCCTATCCCCGCGAAAGCAGGAATCGAGTGTCCTCCTCCTGTCATTCCAGTGGAGGCTGGAATCCAGTTCTATAATAGACTCTTATTTAGATATTTCTATTAAACCCATCAGCCTGAGCGATTCCAACTTGACAAGGTTAGAGGATGATTGTACAAAAGAGCATTAATTAAGGAGAAAGAACAATGAAACGACTGATGCCCACCGTGACTACACTCTTGATAACTCTATTGTTCTCAACGACCTGTCGGCAAGAACAGGCGGAATCCAAAAACCTGGAACAGATCTACAAAGATGAAGGGATTCCTATCCGGATCAAAACCGTAACCGCGAAAGAATTCCAGAAAGAGCTGAGCTTTCACTCTGTACTGTCCGGGATAAAGGAGTCAGCGGTGTACGCCCTGCTGGATGATGAAGTCGAGAAGGTTCAGGTTAGAGTAGGCGATTATGTCAAGAAAGATCAGGTCTTATTGACTTTTCCGATGGATAATCCCGCAGCCAAATACTATCAAGCGAAAGTGGCTTTCGAGAATGCCGACAAAGCCTACAAACGGATGGAAAACCTGTATAAAGACGGTGGGATTTCTCGACAAGAACTCGACAACGCCAGCGCCGCCTTCGAGGTGGCCAAGGCCGACTGGGAGGCCGTGAAACAGACAGTCGAGGTGAAGGCGCCGATCAGCGGTTACATAACAAAAGTGAACGTACGAGAAACCGATAATGTCCAGAGGGACGACGAACTTTTTACCATCTCCCGAACAGACAAGATGAAAGCGGTTGTCTGGATTTCCGAGGAAGAGATCTTTGACATCCGGAGAGGGATGGCAGCTTATGCAGTCTGGAGAGAGTATAAGATTCCGGGGAGAGTGGTCCAGGTGGACATGGCTATGGACCATGACAAGAAAGCATTCCAAGCCCTCATCGAGCTCAATAACCCGGAAAACAGACTCAAACCGGGAACGACCGTGGAGGTCAAGATCATTACCTACACCAATCCCGAAGCGGTCGTTGTCGCCCGCAAAGATATCCTCCAGGATGCAGGGGAATCGTACGTCTATATCCTGAACGGTGATGTTGCCGAGAAACGAACTGTTAAGATCGGGAAACAGCAAGTTCTGGATGTAGAAATCCTGGCAGGTTTGAGCCCAGGGGATGAATTGATTATCGAAGGTCAACTGCTCCTCGAGCCGGGGAGTAAGGTTAAAGTCGTCGAATGAGGTAAAAACGATGTTCCTTTCCAGTCTGTCGATCAAAAGGCCGATCCTGATCAGCATGGTGCTCCTTGTTTTCTTGATCTTCGGAATCCTCTCTTATTTCACCCTGACCTTGGAGCTTTTCCCGGAGATTGAGTTTGGGTTTGTGACCATAAGCACGGTCTATCCCGGGGCTGGACCGAAGGAGATCGAGACAGAAATAACCCGGGAGATCGAGGATGCTGTGGCCCCGATCAGCGGGATCGATTACATGAATTCCTATTCCATGGAAGGCATCTCTCTCGTGTTTATCAGTTTCGAATTGGGGAAAGATCCTGACATCGCCAACCAAGAGGTCAAGGATAAGGTCAGCGCCATACTGAATTTAATCCCCCGGGATGCTGAGATTCCGATCGTCCAGAAATTTGACCTGACCGCCCGTCCGATGATGGATCTGATCCTCACCGGGCCCCTTAAGCTGACCGAGCTTTACGACATTGCGGATAAACAGCTCAAGGACCGTCTTTCTCAGGTGGAGGATGTGGCCAATATCGATATTGTCGGAGGCGGAGAGAGAGAGATCAGGATCGAGCTGGATAACAGGATTATTTTCCAGAATGAGATATCCCTTCAGCAGATCAGTCAGATCCTGGCTGTTCATAATTTGGATCTGCCGGGCGGAACCTTCCAGCAGCGAACTCAGGAATACTCGGTCCGGATGAGAGGCGAATTCGGTGATCTCCGGACGATCGAAGAGCTGGAGGTCCCCACACCTCATGGAGTGAAGAAATTAGGTCAACTGGCCGATATCGTCGATTCGACCGAAGACATCAGAGAGCGGACGATCTACTTTGATAACATCAATGAGCTCCGGAATGAAAACGTCATTTTGCTTCGCATCGTCAAGACTGCTGACGGCAACACTGTGAATGTGGCCCAAGGGGTCCGGAGGGAGCTGCCCATCATCCAGAACGAACTGCCCCCGGGCAGTAAGCTGTCTCTTATCAGCGATGATTCGCTGTTTGTGGAAAGCTCGGTGGACGACACTCTGGGCAATATCATACTCGGGATCCTGTTCACAGGTTTGGTCTTGTTCTTCTTCCTCCAAGATATCAGGTCAACAATAATCGTGGCCTTGGCCATGCCGTTTTCAATAATCTCCACCTTCCTCCTTCTCCAGGTCTCGGGGTTCTCGCTCAACATCATGACTCTGATGGGCTTATCCACTGCGGTCGGGATCTTGGTGACGAATTCGGTCGTGGTCCTAGAGAATATCTTCCGCTTTAAAGGATTGGGGATGGGACGGAAAGAAGCCGCTGATAAAGGAACATCAGAAATTGCTCTGGCCGTTATCGCCTCGACGTTTACCAATATCGTGGTCTTCCTGCCGATTGCTTTTATGACCAGTTTGGCTGGGCAGTTCTTCAGAGAATTTGCCCTGACCGTAACCTATGCCACGATTTTTTCCCTCATCGTGTCCTTCACACTGACGCCGATGATGGCTTCTCTGATTATCCCCGAAAGAGAGAAAAAAAAGCGGTTCATCGGGGCCAAGCTGGATGCGATGTTCCGGGCCTGGGAGAGAGGGTACGGTCGGATCTTAAAAGTGCTCCTCGTCAGAAAATGGAGAAGTTTCCTGGTCGTTGTGGCGGCCGTCGGCCTGTTTATCGTCAGCTTCCCGGTGGCCGGTCGGGTCGGGTTTGAGTTCCTGCCCGTTTTGGATGAAGGCAATCTGAGCGTAGAGGTCGAACTACCAGAAGGATATCGGTTGGAGGAGACAGCAGAGCTCATCCGGGAAATCGAAGATCAGATTCAGCGTTACCCTGAGGTGAGGCATATCGTGGCCACGTTGGGAAAACTGAGCGAGACGAACGTCGGCACCAACACGGCAGCCATCTCGATTAAGCTGGTGGATGCGGAGGAGAGAGAGCTGTCCACTGTCGAAGTGGTGAACCTTATCACTCAGGACCTCGCCGCCATCCCCAACGCCAAAATCAGACCCTCGGCCCTCTCATCGGGCGGAGGTGGGGGATCTCCGATCCAATTCAATCTATTAGGCCAGGATGTCGATCAACTGGAAATCTACAAGGATGAGATCGTTTCTAGGATTAAAGATGTGGAGGGTTTGACCAACTTGAACACGAGTTCCCGGGCCGGGAAGCCCGAGATCACCCTGATCCCCGACCGAAAAAAAGTGACCGACGCCGGACTGACGATCGCTGACCTGGCGATGACTCTGCGCAACGCGATCGAAGGGGTTATCGCCACCCAGTATCGGGAAGGGGGCAACGAGTATGATGTTCGGGTCGTTTTGAACGAGGAATCTGTCGATACTCCTGAGGAGGTCGGAAACATCATCGTCGTCGCTCCTTCGGGCATCTACCGTTTGTCTCAATTTGCCGAGATTCAGTTCACAGAAGGCCTGAGGAATATCCTTCACAAAGACAAGTATAAGACCATCGAATTCACCGGCGATACGGCCGCAGGGGTTCCTGTGGGAAATGTGGTGAGGGGGATTATCGGTCAGCTCAGGGATCTACAGCTTCCTGCTGGGTACAAGATTGCCTGGGCTGGCCAGGCAGAATTGATCCAGGAGACATCTGCGGATATGCTGAGAACATTTATCATCGCCTTCCTGCTGGTCTACATGCTTCTGGCCGGTGTTTTGGAGAGTCTTGGCCAGCCCTTCGTCATCCTCGGGACCGTTCCGCTGGCCTTGATCGGGGTTTTCCTGGCTCTCTTCCTGACCGGGAAAACCATGAACACGATCTCGATGATGGCCATCATCATGCTGCTAGGAATTGTGGTCAACAACGCGATTTTGATGCTGGACTATGCCAATATCCTCAGGCGTCAGGGGAAAGATATGAGGACGGCGCTCATCGAAGCCTGTCCGACTAAATTCAAGCCCATCCTCATGGCGACAGTGGCTATTATCCTCGGGATGCTGCCGTTAGCTCTCGGGATCGGAGCATCCGGAGTGGAGATTCGGCAGCCGATGGGAATCGTGGCGATCGGCGGACTCATCGTCTCGTCCATCCTGACGCTTATCGTCATTCCTTCCATTTTGAACCTCTTCGCCAGGTCAAAATAATTCAGGACAAGGAGAAGACAGTGAAGAAAAGAATAATCCTCTTTGTGTGTTTGTTCCTCTTTATTATCTATGGGATCCAAGCAGAGACTTATAACCTGGAATCTTTTCTGTCTCTTGTAGAAAATTATAACAAGGATTTAAAACTGGCTGAAAAAGAGTTAGATATGGCCCAGGTGAGGAAAAAGCAGGCTCTTGCGGATGCTCTTCCCCATGTGTCAGCCTCGGGGAATTATATCCGGAACTTGGGAAGGCGGTTTTTGTACATCGATTTTCCGGATTTCGAGACCGGGGAGACCCAACTGTCGAAATTTCAGATTTCTTACTGGAATGAGTTTGCCTTCAACCTTGGAATTGACCAGACACTGTTCAGTTTTAAGGTGGGCAACGCCCTCAAGGCTGCCAAACAGTACCAGAAATTCACCGATTTTATGTACGATTCTCAATACCAAAACGTCATCACTTTTGCCAAAAAAGCTTTTTACCAGACGCTGCTGCTCAAGAAAGTCTGGGAAGTGACCCGGTCCTCCGAAGAGAATGCCAAAGAAAATTTTCTGATCATCAAGAAAAAATACGACAACGGCCTGGTCTCCAAGCTCGAACTCTTACAGGCCGAGGCCCGATGGGAAAACATAATTCCCGATACCATACAGGCCGAAGGCAACTATGAGCTGGCCTTGAATAACCTGAAGACATTTGCCGGCATTTCAATCCTCGAAGAGATGACCATCGAGGGAGACTTCGATACCTCTCCCCGTATGCCTGCGGTCGTACCTGCCGAGAGTGTGTTGGAATCGAGGCCTGATTTTACTGCCCTTCAGTGGGAGAAAGAACTGAGGGCATCAG
>CAYGBF010000307.1:0-2603 GCA_964348035.1 uncultured Eubacteriales bacterium
AAGAACAAGAGCGAGGCGAGCGGAGGGAAGAAAGCTGGTGATGAGATCGTCGGTCAACTGGCCTCTTCGGGCTTCTCCTCCAAGATGAAGACAGAGCAACGGAATGTTCTGAGCCTCAGCTTCTTTGATCAAGGACCGGATTCTTTTCTTTTCTTCGTCCACATCGAGTCCGGCCGCGCCCAGCCCCTTAAGACTGGCACCGAGGACCAGGGCCACCGTTTTTTTATCTGCCAAGTCCTCAGCCGTGGCAAGCTTTGAAAGGCTGGACTCGAGTCCTGCCCTTTTGGCCAGAACAGAGGCTATCTGCACTTCAGCACTTTGTCCAGCCGAAGTAATCAAGATCGGTTGCTCGAAAGACGGGAGGGATGTGACGTCGTCTTGAGCTAATGCACTGCTTAAAAAGAATAAAAGAATGATCATGACCATGTTCTTATTCATCGATTCACCTTAGTCTATCTATTTTGGAGTTAATACCCAGCCCCGTATCCATCCCGTCTCGAATCGGCTCCTCCCAGGATGAGGTTTTTTCCCTTGAGGATGAGCAGCCCCTGAGCTCCGCCGAAATATTTATCGTAGGCTTTTCTTCTCACTACCTTGTGTCCGATAGCTTCGAGAGATCGGATCACAGAGACAGGAATTCGGGACTCGACATCTACGTTTCGAGCCTGCCCCAGAGAGGAGTAAGTGAAGAAACGAGGCGCTTCGATGGCCTCATCCAGAGACATCCCGAATTCCACGATGTTCAGGATGATTTGGGTCAGCGAAGGGAAAATTCTCGTTCCCCCCGGAGAACCGAGGACGAGGAAGGGGTCTTGATTCTTAAAGAAAATAAGGGGGCCCATCGAGCTCACCGAACGCCGTCTAGGGCGAGGAGCGTTAATGGAGTTGGGATCGTTGGCAAAGTCATCCATGTGGTTGTTCAGCAGGAATCCTGTCTGTTCAGGCACGATACCAGACCCAAAGAAGTGATTGATGGATTGGGTGAGAGAAACGATATTCCCTTCTTTATCGATGACGCAGAGATGAGTCGTGTTTTCTTTTTCATTTTCCCGTTCGTCGAAGGAACCGGGTGGGTATGAGTTGAGGAGTCGGTCCGGCTGGATTTTTGAGGCTATCTCAGAGGCATAGTCCTTAGAAAGAAGGGCCCGGACAGGAATGCGGACAAACTCAGGATCTCCCAGGTAGCGGGCCCGATCAGCGAAGACGAAACGCAGCGCTTCGCAGAAGTGATGGATGTAAGCAGGTGTGTTCGGCCCCCATTTCTTGAGTGGCCAATTTTGCATGATATTTAAGAGCTGGATGATATGGAGACCGCCAGAGCCGGGGGGAGAGATGGTATAGAGGGTGAAATCTTTGTATTCTCCCACAAGAGGTTCTTGTTCCAAGGGTTTGTACTGAGCGAGATCCTCCAAGGTCATGAAGCCGCCTTTGTCTTGGACAGCTTGGACGATTCTTTTGGCGATCTCCCCTTTGTAGAATTCTTCGGGTCCCTTGGTGGCGAGTGTTTTTAATGTCCTGGCCAAATCTGGGTTTTTGAAGACCTCGCCCGGTTCATACGGAAGACCTTGGTTAAGATAACAACTCTCTTCTCCGTCATTCAGAATCAATTTTTCATACTCGTCTTTATTGATCGCACTGAAGGTTGTGCTAATCTTGAGACCCTGTTCGGCGATGGCAATTGCCTCCTCGATAACGTCGTCCAAGGGTTGAGTCCCGTATTTTTTTAAGGCATAAGTCCAGCCAGCTAAAGCTCCAGGTACAGCCACAGCCAGGCCATGGGTTCTCTTCCAATCTCTTCTGAACATGCCCTCCTCATAAAACATCTCAGGAGACGCTCGGGAGGGAGCCTTTTCTCTGTAATTGATCACAGTCACTTTCTTGGCTGAGGCAAGGTAGATGACCATGAATCCGCCGCCACCGATTCCCGAAGCAAAGGGTTCAGCCGCGTTGAGGGCGAAGGCAGTCGCCACGGCCGCGTCGACGGCATTCCCTCCGTTCATGAGTGTCTTCAACCCTGTCTTTGCGCCCAGAGGATGAGCCGCCACGACCATCCCCGATTTTCCGACAAAGTTGTAGGGCTGATGACGGTCAGGCGGGAGTTGAGATGGGATCGCGCTCTTAACCTGAGAACCGAGGGAAAGCAGCACAATCAGGAGAATCGAGAAGATCAGCACTGTGTTCGGCTCAGGGAAGAAACGTCTAGTCTTCAATCTCTGCTTCCTCCTCCAAGATCTTGGATATTTCCTCTTGAGAAGGAAGATCTTTGATGTTATTCAGCCCGAAGTGAGTCAAGAAACGGTCGGTTGTCCTGTAGATGAGAGGCTTACCAGGGCTTTTTTTTCTCCCGACGATCTTGACCAGTTTTTTCTGGAGAAGGACTTTCAAGGTGTGGGTCGAATCTACGCTCCGGATGGCTGAGATTTCGGAGAGGGTTATGGGCTGGTTGTAGGCGACAGCGGACAGGGTCTCGAGGGCAGGCCGAGAAAGACGGCTCCGCCTTTCGGCTTGGAGAAGACGCCTGATGTAGTCGTCGAACTCGGGCCTCGTGGCAAAAAGATAGCCTCCTGCAGACAGTACGATTTGGATGCCTCTCTCGTTCGAGG
>CAYGBF010000308.1:0-2725 GCA_964348035.1 uncultured Eubacteriales bacterium
CTTACGGCAGTTGAGTTCGGCGGATCCCAACCGATAACGGTGTATGTGTCTCAAGAGGAGGGCGGTTCCCCATCGGCGGCGGTGATCCTTCGGGCAACGTCCGAGAGCGATCCATCCAAGACCGCGGCCGCCACAGTGCAGGTTTCACGTTAGGGGAGGAAGTCAGATTATAGGATCAGACAGAATTAAATCCAATCAAGATTTCTAACGGTCAATTCACTCTCGGCATCTCCTGTGTTGACTGTGCTTATCGGTTCAAACATCAGAACATGAGTTTCTTCTGATGCGACTGGCTTGTGTTCGATGCCCCTGGGAACGATACACAGTTCTCCCTCCTCAAGCTGGATATCTTTATCTCTCAATCTGATGACCATCGAGCCTTTCACGACCATGAAGAGTTCGTCTTCAACATCATGTTTGTGCCACACAAACTCGCCTTTAATTTTCACCAGTTTGACATGTTGCCCGTTCAGTTCCCCGACGATTTTGGGCGTCCAATGTTCATCGAAAAGATTGAATTTTTGGCTGAGGTTGACTTTGTTCATGAATATTTTCCTTTTTAATTTTTATGGGCTTGTCTTAGAATTATAATCCGCTAGAATAAAGAATTCAAAAAAGCGGTAGGAGTTAGCGTGCGGAGTCATACTTTCATTTCACTCTCTCTCATGTTGACTCTATTCCTTTTCTCCTCTTGCGGCGTGATGGTCAAGGAGGAGGCTAAACAACGCGAACGAGCTAAACTCCAAATTATGGGATCTATTTCTGAAGAGAAGCTGTTAGATTATGTCAAGAAACTGTCCTCTGATGATTATGCTGGACGCCTGGCAGGAACACCGGAATACAGAAGCTGCGCCCGTTGGGTGGCTTCTCTCTTCCAAAAATGGGGTCTCAAACCGGCAGGAGATGACAATACCTACCTCCAATCCTATCCCAATCCATACACCAGAGTCTTTGTGGGCGGTGAGCTCTCCTACAACTATAAGTCTAAAGGCCGCTGGAGGAAAAAAACATATAAATATGAGAGGGATTACTATCCAGGCTCGCAATCGGGTGATGGCGAACTCACGGCCGAGGTGGTTTATGCGGGTTACGGCATCATGGCTTCTGAACTTAATTATAACGACTATGCCGGGATCAATGTTAAGGGGAAAATCGTACTCGTGGAACCGGAGGCCCCCGTGTCTTCCCGCAAGAATCCAGAAAAATATAAAGGCTGGCAGCCCTACGCTCTCCCGAACTACAAGGTCAAGATGGCGGTGGCGCAGGGGGCCAAGGGAATGCTCTTCAATGAACTGAGAGTCCACCCGGATATGCCCTACGTCCCAAATTTTATGGTCTCTCATGTAGGGGAAGCCGTGGTCAAGGATATCTTTGCCCGGACAGGGAAAAACCAGGAAGAGTTAAAAAAAGAAATCAATCTGACTTTAATACCCCGATCCTTCAGGACACACAAGAGATTCACTATCAAGAATTTTACCGAACATCACTCGAAAGGAACTGGTTACAACGTGATGGGTTTAATCGAAGGCGTTGCCCCCCTCCTCAACGAGGACGTCTTCATCCTCGGAGCCAACCTGGATCATGTCGGGTACTGCTATGAGGTTATGCCGGGAGCCAACGCCAACGCTTCTGGGGTGGCGGTCATGCTGGGTGTGGCCGAGGCCTTAGCCCGGAGTCCAGTCAGACCCAAGCGCTCAGTTTTATTCATCGCTTTAGGATCGAAAGAACAGGGGTTTAAAGGCTCCAAGACCTATCTCGACAATCCTCTGTTCAAAAAGGATAAGACGGTAGCTTTCCTCAATCTGGACATGGTTGGATGCGGGAATAAACTGCAGGCCCTCGGGGCTCTTGATCAACCCAAGATTTGGGAATTTTTCGAGCGGATCAACACCAGCCCCATCCCCCAAACCGTCGAATCTCTCCCGTTCGACAATACCGACCGGCCTCGTTCGGATGCCGCCATCTTCTTGGGTAAACGCATCCCCAGTCTTTTGTTTCAAGCCATCGGAGCGCCCACCTATCCATACACAACCAAAGATACAGTCAAAACCATAACTCCCAAGATCATGAAGCACCTAGTTCTAATCCTGTCCTTAGCCATCTTGGACTTAGCCAATGCCGATCGGAATGTCTTCGAATCCTCCTCGTAGTTTTTGTCGACCTGACAATTGTTATTCTGGTTATCATCTTCACCATGTTCATGCGCAAAAGGACGACATGGATAGTTTTTTCTGGAAGACTTCTCCTTAGGCTGAGCACCGAACAAGTTTGACAAGAAAGGGAGTGAACCTTATATTTAAACCTTGAGACATGTTGAGATAAGCCGATGAAGAGTGTCTATCTACTATCTTTGGTCCTGATACTAGGACTCTTTTTCCCCCCGCTGCTTTTTGTCCTGCCGCTTCTGTTTTATTTTCTGCTGAGTTTCTTCTTTAGAAAGTCTTTTCCTCTCATCTCTGCAAGCTCCCAAACACTCTACGGTTATTCAGGTCCCCGAGGCCCTCCCTTTTAATTCTTCCTTCCTTTAACTCCATCATATCCATGTATGAACCACTTTGTGCCATATTTACGCCTATAATTTGAGGGCAATCATGAATGATTTGTTAACGAAAACGATCCGGCATCATTGGAATAGACTGCGCGGTGTCCCGATCGAGTGGGATCTGCGGCGCTACCAGAAAACTCTGTCTGAGATAAATCAATACGATTTCAAAAAATCCTCTGA
>CAYGBF010000309.1:0-5926 GCA_964348035.1 uncultured Eubacteriales bacterium
CTCCTTTAGACATATATTCCTCGATAGGATTCCAGTAGGAAATGAGTGTTCCCGCCTTATTCTGGATGTTCACTTTAAAATGGTCGATGGCCTTATCCCATCGTTCTAAGGCAAAATAGGTTATCCCGAGGTTAGTGTTACCGATGCTGTCTTCAGGATAGATATCGAGGAGCTTTTTAAAGGTTTCGATGGCCTTATCGAATGTCTCCTCTGTCATCTTGTAATAATCGCCCTGGATGATAAGCCGTTCCCTTTCCGACACCCGATCGCTCAACTCGAAAGCCTTCTGGATGGCTTTCTTCATGGCTGGTCTGTATCCCTGGTTATGGAAGGAAACAGCCACAGACCTGTAGGCCATGGCGAAGTCGGGATCGATGTTTAGGGCTTTCTGCATGAAGGACAGGGATTTTGAGTACTCCGCCTGAAGATGGTATCGTCTTCCTATACTGTAAAATTTGTAGGCCTCAGGAGAGCTGGTGGTGATCTTCTCTATTTGGCTGTCGAAGTCTGCAGTGATCTCTTCCTCGGTCAATTCAAACTCTGCCTTGATCCTTCGCGTCAACTCATCCACCATCGCATAAAAAGCATACTCCCCGCTTCCCTCGACTCTCTCTGAACCTACGAGTTCGCCCGTAGCGCCATCGTGAACCGTCAAGTTAACCCGAAAAAGATCTCCTGCTTTCGTGTAGTTCCCGACCAGGATTCTTTCCACACCGGTCTTATCCGAGACTTGTTTAAGAACTCCGGCGGAGTAGGTCTGGGTATCGAGTTGATCCATCCGGTTGAGAACATCGAACAGACGTTCTGCACTCAATACCCTGAGGTACTTGGATTGGGAAAGATCCGTGATCAAAAGGTCGGACAGCGCCGTCTCCCAATGGTCGAGGTTTTGATCTCCGGTGTTGTTCTTGAAGTACATGACAGCCAATGACGGCTTGTCAGAAGGAATGGCCAATGTTTTTGTTGGTGACAGAAGCTGCCAGAGGATGACACCGATGACCGTTGCAGCGATGATAATCAAGGCCGGCAGGAACATCTTTTTCAATCCGATCGTGACCGTCAATTCCTTGGTGGTAATCGGCTTTTTCTTAGGCAGGATTTTTTCGTTCGTCGGAAACCCTTCTTCCAACTTTGATAAATCCGCGTATAGCTCATCGGCACTCTGGTAGCGCTTTTCCCTGTCCTTTTCCAAACACTTCAGCAGGATTTGGTTCAGATCAGTTGGAATCTGAGGATTGATTTTTCTTGGATCCGGAGGCTTCTCGCTCTTATGTTTCATGATCACACTCAGGAGTGTGTCGCCCTCGAACGGGACTCGGCCCGTCAACATCTCGAACAGGATGACACCCAAGGAATATAGATCCGACCGCTGGTCAACCTCCCTTGTCTCTGCCTGCTCGGGTGACATGTACTCTGGTGTGCCGATCAATCCCCCGAGTCCTGTAATCGCCTTAGATTTTACCGAGCGGGCTATACCAAAGTCTAAAATCCGAGCATTCCCCTCTCGGTCGATGATGATGTTCGACGGTTTTAAATCACGATGAACGATCCCCAATCGGTGGGCTTCGGATAATCCCTGACAGATTTGCTTGGCTATGATGACAGAAGCTCCCAAACTCAGCTGCTTGGTCATCCGGATCATATTCTTGAGGTTCTCTCCTGGAACATATTCCATGGTGATGTAGTGAGTTCCCTCATCCTCGCTCAGATGATACATCCGGCAGATGTTCTTGTGTGATACCTGACGGGCCATCCTCAGTTCATCGGCAAAACGTTTGATCGTCTTTCTGTCGGCCGCCACTTCAGGTTTGATAAGCTTTAGGGCCACTTCCTCGTTGATCTTTTTATCAAGAACCCTGTAGACTTTTCCCATCCCGCCCCTGCCCAGTTCTTCGATCACCTCATACCTGCGGGCAAACGTTCGTCCCCGGACCAATTCTGTTGTCGGAGTCTCGAGAGTTTCTGTTTTCGTGATCTGGATATTTTCAGAGGCGAGAAGAGGTGTGCCGCATTGACTGCAGAACCTGGTGTCAGCCGGGTTGACATACTGGCATTTAGAACACTTCATAATCCATGCTCTCCCATGTAATATACGAAAAATGAGAGCAAAAGATTTGCTCCCCTCGTTGAAAGTTCTCTCAATGCATCCTGAAGCTTATCATTAAATCAAAGTCTTATCATAATTTTGATAAAAATTCACCGACCCATTCGACAAATCTTGCCGGCGTCTCCAGGAAAGGAAAATGAGCTGCTTCGGGGATAATCGCCAACCGTCCTTCTGAGAGAAGATCCGCATACTCTCTGCTCGCCGGCGAAGGCATCACATCCTTCTCCCCGTGGATGACGAGAACGGGGGCCTGAATCTTTTTCAGTTCATCCCTGAGGTCAACCATATTCTTCAAATAATTATCAGAGTCAAAAGTATCAACAGGTCTGGTCGACTTCCCGCAGCCTCTTTGATGGTAATAGATGAATCGGTATTTGGGCTTTAGTCTTTCTACTCCTTCCCAGGAGTTCGAAGGAGGAAAGCCCGGCCCGCCGTGGATGACCAGGACAGGCTGGCCTTCACCACTCTGGAAAATATACAGGAGAATATCATCAGTGATTTTCCAGAAGTGCGGTGCGACATCTTTTTGGGATGGTGGTTCGAGCGGCGACCGGAGTCTTTTCTCATCCTTCAAGGTTCCGGGTTTATAAAAGGAGCTGGATGTAAGAATCATGGTTAGAGCCATAAGGAGAAGCATAAGAAAAGCAATTTTTTTCATTCTTACTCCACGCTCATTTTACGCAGAAGCTCGGTGTACCGGGGATCTGTGTTGACTCTGGCAAATATCGGTTCAACCTTGATCAAGCGCAGCCAGCTGTCATAATCCTGGTAAGCTTCATCAAGACATTGGAATCCTAAATCATCCTTTTCAAGGGCAAAACACAGGACAGCAATGACGGTCTTCGAGACATATTCCTGTTTTGACCTTTCTAACAATTCCTCCAGCTCCTTCTCGGCTTGGACTTTCTGGCCCATTTTTGCCCGAGTAACGGCAATCCAACCCGCTATTCTCGAACTCCAACCTCTTGACAATTCCATTTCTTTTTGAAACTCGGCCAGAGCTTCCTCGTATCGTCCATTCTGAAGATGGATGGAGCCGATATGAAAATGGGTGTAGCTGAAGCCGGGATCTAATTCAAGAGTCTTGTTGAGGGCCTCCATGGCTTTACTATAAAGACCAGCCCGATAGTAGACCTGCCCTAAATTTCTGTTAATAACCAGAGAAAGAGGATCGAGTTCGTAAGCCCTTTCGATCTCCCGAATGGCCTCCTCATGCCGGGCCATGCACATCAGGTCATAGGCATACCAGTGGTGGGCCGTAGCGTAACCAGGATCGAGTTCTATGGCCCGTTTGTACTCCCTCTCTGCCCCCGGCCAATCATAATCAAACCTTTTCTTGAGCTGGGCCAGAGTCACATGAGCTTCAGCCAGCTTGTTATCGATAGCTAGGGCTCGCATCGCCGCCTGCTTTGCTTTCGGATAACCCTCCTTGGGATGAAGAGTCCCGTATTCTGGGAGGAGAAGATAGGAATTAGCCAGCCCGGTATAGGCCAAGGCATAGTTGGGATCGAGTTCGATGGCTCTGGAAAAATAGCCGACAGCTCTTTGCAAATCTGTTTCTGTTCTCCTGTTCCAGAAATAACGCCCCCGGTAATAGGCTTCAAAGGCTAGGGTGTTTTCAGTGTGTCGCTTGGCCACCCGTTCCTGCTCTTCTCCGGTCAATCTCAACCGTAGATTATCTATAATCGAATTGGATATTTCTTCTTGAACATCGAAAATGTCTTCTATTCTGCTCCTGTATTGGTTGCCCCAGATGAGGCTGTTGTCCCTGGTGTTGACGAGTTCGACGCTGATCGAGAGTTCATCGCCTCGTCTCCTCATCCGGCTCATCAGCAGAGCGTCGACTCCGAGATCTCGTCCGATAGCCTGGGGATCTATTTCCTTCCCCTTGTACTGAAAGACAGAACTCCGGGCGATGACCTTGTTCAGGCCGGGCAGATGCGTCAGTTTATTGATGATGCTTTCGGTTATCCCGTAACTCAGGTATTCTGTGTTCGGATGGGCGTTGACATTCTCGAAGGGGAGGACGGCGATCGAATCCAAAGCCTCTTTTTGCTCCCTAAAAAAAAGTATTCCGCTTAAAACGATTAAGGCTGCGAGAAAGACAGGTCCCGCATACAGGAATACCTTCTTCCATTTTATTTCTTTTCTCTTCTTCTTCGGCCTCTCTGCTTCGCGTTCCTTCGGAGCTCCAACCAGGAAACTGTCCAAATCGACGATCAGCTCTTCTGCGTTTTGATACCGGTTCTCTTTCTCTTTCTCGAGACATTTCAGGATGACCCGACTCATATTCTCTGGGATTTGGGGGCTGAGACTTCGCGGGTCTGGCGGGGGGTCGTTTTTGTGTTTCATGACTAAGCTTAAGGCTGTCTCTCCTTCGAACGGGACTTTTCCGGTCAGCATTTCAAACAGGATAACACCTAAGGAATAAATGTCTGACCGCTGGTCCACCTCTTTTGTCTCGGCCTGTTCGGGTGACATGTAGGCGGGTGTTCCAACCATCACTCCGACACCAGTCACCCCTTTTGCTCTTAAAGAGCGGGCTATCCCGAAATCCAAGATCTGGACATTTCCTTCTTTATCGATGATGATGTTTGAAGGCTTTAAATCCCGGTGCACAATCCCCAGACTGTGGGCTTCTACCAGGCCTTCACAGATCTGTTTGGCAATGTTGACGGCTGTCCCCAGACTCATCACTCCCGTCATCCGGATCATATTTTTGAGGTTTTCTCCAGGCACATATTCCATGGTGATATAATGGGTTCCGGCATCCTCACCGATATGATACATCCGGCAGATGTTCTTGTGGGAAATTCGGCGAGCCATCTTCAGTTCGTTCCGGAATCGATGGATAGTGATTTTGTCAGCGGCAATTTCCGGATTTAAAATCTTGAGGGCCACCTCCTCATTAATCTGTGTATCCAGGACTCTGAAAATATCACCCATCCCCCCTTTACCTAGCTGCTCAATGATTTCATACCTGTGGGCAAAGGTCGATCCTCTCTTGATAGGTTTTTCCCTGGTTTCGGCTTCAGAAATAGAGCGGCTGCCCGAAGTCAGGAGCGATGTCCCGCACTGGCCGCAGTAGAGGGCATTCTCGGTGTTTTCGAACTGACATTCGGGACACTTCATCGTCATTCCTTAGTATTATACGTAAATTAGGGGGGAAAACCTAAAAAATATAAATCTATATCTCACGGAGGGTGTTATTTTTTTGACAAATTTGTCAGAATAGATATAGGCAAAACATGGTCAATAAACAAGGAGAACAAAAGATGGACAACAACATGAAGCGGAGAGAATTCATAAAAAAGTCTGCCCTCGGTCTTGTCTCGACAGGCTTAACCCTTTGCTTCCTCGAAGGCAGAGAGGACGATCAGCCTCAGCCTCAAAAGATCGTTTACCGTATTCTGGGTCGAACGGGCCTGAGGATTCCAATCGTGAGTTTTGGGGTGATGAACTCGGACAGCCCAGATCTGATCAACCGGGCTCTGGATATGGGAATTAATCATCTGGACACGGCCCATCTTTATCTCAGAGGTAACAGTGAACGAGTCATCGGCGAAGTCTTACAGAATAGAGGTGGAAGAGACAAGGTTTACATCGCCACCAAGATGCGCTTTGCTCGAGACAATGAAAGAAAAATTTTTCTGCTGAAAGGAACGGACAGAGAGCCCGCCGCGACGGAAGACAATTTATCCAAACAGCTCGAGCTCAGCCTCAAACGGTTGCGGACCGACTATGTGGATATTCTGTATCTCCACAGCTGCTACAGTCCTCAGATGGCCGCCTACGAGCCGTTGCTCAAAGCCCTTGAAA
>CAYGBF010000310.1:0-6466 GCA_964348035.1 uncultured Eubacteriales bacterium
CCAGGGGTTTTCCGGTTATAGCCATCCAGTGCTTTCCATGGAGGACCGGCTTCTCGGTCCGGGCGAATATACTCCCTCCCAAAGCCAGAAGAAGACTCATGAAAAACACGATGACCGGCCTTCTCTTAAGAATGGTTCTATTGCAATCAAACATTTTCCCTCCTTTTTGGGGTGCATCTCAATCTTTTTTGTATACGGGGTAGATATCCTGGGGTATGTTCTGGTAGGGAAGCGTCGTCAGGTCAGCAGGGCCCCAGCCTGGAGCATCCACCTCAAAAATGGCTCCAGCCAGACCGGTTTCGTAGAACCCTCGCCTGAAATGGACTCGGGACTTGAGGACGATGATATCCAAATCTTGGATATCTATACCCAGTCGATCAAAAATGCCCGGCGTCGTCACCTGGGTGAGCTGAGGAGTCAGGATCAGCCGGTTGTTGCGGCCGAAAAGGAGAATGACCGTCGTCCCCCTCCGGCCGGACTCGCCAAGGAACTCCACTTTGCCATCGATCCGGACGGGGTTGCCGGCAAATTTATCGGTCCAGCCGCCGACGTCGACGCTGACCGTGTCACCGACTTTCGCCTTGGCTTCAATCTGTTCGATGGCCTTCTCATCCCGAAGCGTCGCGATGCAGAAATTTTCGGCTCCCTGGTTGATCAATTCTTCGAGGATTTGGGAGGAGCCCCCGGTCCTGTCGCTGTGGTCGGCGATGACCACGGGTGTCATTCCAGCCTTGGCCGCGGCGATGGCCATGGCCACGCCTTCTTTTGTCTTCGGGAGTTTTTTCCCGGCAAAAACCTCTCTCATCCTCCAGATGTAATCGGAGACATCATCGGCGATTTGATCGGCCAGTTTCTGATCTTCGTTCGTCACCACCATCACCGTCGCCCCCACATCAGGGACATCGGCATAGGCAAACCCGAAAGCGACCGAAACATAGGCACCCGGAACCCGGCTTTCCCACCGGCGGGCGTGTTCCATAATCTCCATAGCCGGAGAAACCCCAGTCCCTTGATAAACGCTGGGGGTGATCACGCCGGGTTTCCGCGTCGCCATCGTGGGCTTGTAGTCGCCGCGGAGGGTTTTGATCATCACCCGAGCCGCCCGCTCTCCCTGGAGAAAGGTGTCATAATGGGGGTATCTTTTGATGATGAAGACCGCATCAGCGGCGTCCGAGAGTTCATGGTCCTCATTGGCATGTAGATCAAGAGTGACCATGATAGGAATCTCCCCCACTGCCTTCCTGACCCTCCGGGCCAGTTCGGCCTCGGGTTTGGGGATTCCGGTGACAGCCATGGCCCCGTGCAGAGACAGGAACACTCCATCAAACGGACCTAGTTCTTCAAGATCGTTGACAATCCCACCTGCGTATTTGTCGAAGGCCTCACGCGTTATCCAGCTTCCCGAAGAGCCTCCTCTGGCTCCGCGAGGGGAAAGAATGCCCACCAGTTCGATACCTCTGTATTCCTCGCACATCGCCTTGAATCCTCCGATATACCCACCGGAGGTTTCGAGCAGATCCCGGGTCGGGGGGCCGTAGAATTCCCAATCCTCGATCGTGGTCGGCTTCGGACAGAAGGTGCAGGTTTCATGGGAAAACCGGGCCACAGCGATGCGATAGGATGTCTCTTCCTCTAAGGCTTTCTGACAGGCGAAGGCCGAGATGATTATCATGATGCCTATCAACCACAAAATCTGTTTTCTATGATGATTCATATTTCTCCCTCCTTTTTTCGATATATATTCAATTTTCTTGACTTGATGGGAGCAGGACGACACCGATACCATCCTGGAAACGAATCGTCGTACCATAGGGCTCGGAGAGCTTTTTCAGCTGCTCGATGATTTTTGCGCTCACCTCAGGGTTGGCCAACAACGGACGCCCCCTCGCCTGCCGGGGTTTACCATGGCCGAGGGTTATCGGATGGAGTTCGAGTTCGACCAGCTTTTTTCCTTTCCACCGCGGCACGGCGATCACCGACTCCCAGTATTCCGCCCGGGCCGGGAATCCTTTCTTATCAAAATCATACCGCGCCTCATTGAAATCGGCGACATGCTTGTTCGCCCCCAAGTCGTAGCGTTCATAGTTTTCGTAAGGAAGGCGCAGCAGCGTCTCGTTCTGGAATATAAAATTCCCCATACCATAGAAGATAGGCTTCCCTTTGTAGATCTCGATTCCCCACAGGACATGGGAACCATGACCGACATAGACATCGGCTCCAGCATCGATCACAGCCCGTGCGAACTCGACCAAGAATCCAGCCGGAACATAACGGCTTTTACCTCGTTCATGAGCATGGCCGGTGACGATCGTGAAATCAGCCAAACGGCTCGCATTGCGGACAACGGCGGTTATTTCCTCGAGGTCTTCCTTGCTCACAGCCGTACGCATTTCGGTCTTGTCTCCCCTCACGAAGGTATTCCGGAGAAACTGGATTTTCTTTCTTTTTCTTGCCTCCGTTGAGGCAGACATCCCAAAATGCTCTCGCAGCTCGAGCAAAGAGGCGAAATCTTCATCGTTTACCATGTATGTCCGTTCATACCGCAGCGGATTCAACCCAGGACGGGCGGGTATGTCTCCCCTGGATTTGCCTGCCCGACCATGATCTGGAAAAGTCGAAGCACAGGAGATCAAAGCCACCCGGGCTTTGGCGGTCTCCATAAACTTGGCTTCCCGGGCTTCATAAAGACTGTTCCCGACTCCAGCATGGACGAGTCCTGCCCTTTCGACATACTTTGTCGTCAGGCGAATCCCCAAAACGCCGTAGTCGGCCGAATGATTATTGGCTCGAGCGACCATGTCGAACCCGGCCCAGACAAGCTCTTCGGCTAAACCCGGAGCCGCTCTCATGTACGTTCCCCCGCTCTGATGCATCGGGTAGGGCTCATAATCATGGAAGAGAGTCTCCAAGTTGGTGAAGGCCACATCAGCCGACCGGATCAGCTCTACCATCTTGAGAAACTCAGGCTCTTGGTAGACCGACAGCTTCTGGGAAATAATAGAATCGCCGGTCAGAGCCATGGTGAAGGTCTTCTCGTCAACATCCGGCTGACCGAGCCCATCCGGGCTCCAAAAGAAAAGAATTATGAGTGATCCCAGGAAAGCAGAAAGCCAGCCTTTCATGCCATCCTCCTTTCCGTTTTACACGGAGGCCTTAGCGGCCTTGTCAATATTCCACGGATTATTGATGACTCTGTCTCGTATACGTAGGCATTTCTCTATTCTGTTTCGGCCTTTTTCATGTGTTTTTCGAACCAGCCGATCAGGTACAGCTGTTGGAGCAACCGGTGGGAAGGCCGCCTCCAACCGTGGTATTCTCCAGGCATCCTGACCAGCAGTGTTTCCTTCTTGAGCATCTTCAAAGCCCGGTAGTATTCCTCACTCTGGCCCATCGGTGTCCTCAGGTCTTCCTCACCAGTCATGACCATCGTGGGTGTGGTCACGTTAGCCACATAATGGAGAGGTGAACGGACGGCATACTCCATCGGGTCTTCCCAGGGGTATTTCTGAAACTGTCGGTACCAGCTGGCTCCATCCGTTGTCCCGACAAAGGAATGCCAGTTGATGACCGGCCTCATCGAAACGGCGGCCCCGAAACGGTCGGTATGACCGACGATCCAGGCGGTCAGGACTCCCCCACCGCTGCCGCCGCAGACGAACAGATTTTCCTCGTCGATAAAGCCCTTGGCGATGGCGGCATCCACTCCAGCCATCAGGTCATCATAATCCTTGCCTGGGTAGGAAAACTGAATACCGTTGACAAAATCCTGCCCGTAGCCCGTGCTTCCTCTCGGGTTCATGTACAGGACGGCAAACCCGTTGGCGGCAAAGTTCTGCCAGGCCCAGCTGAAGCGGACCGAATACATGGCCCACGGCCCTCCGTGGATGTACAGGATCATCGGGTATTTCTGGTTGGGATCGAACGCGGCGGGCTTGATCAGCCAGCCTTGAAGATCGAGGCCATCCGGAGATTTAAACCACATCTCCTCGACCTCACCCAGCTTAACATCAGCCAAAATATCCTGGTTGAAGTCGACAAGCTCCTCGATATCACCGGGCTCGGACAGATTAAAGGTAACCAGATATCCCGGCCTGTGAAATGTTGAAAGTGTCGTCGCTACCTGACCTGTCCTGGCCATCGACAAGCCTGACAGATAATGAACCCCTTCGGTTATCTTCTTTATCTTCCCGCCCGTGGTGACAAAATACAGGTTGCTTTCCCCTTTTTCCGCCATCAGGTAGTAGAGTCCAGAGCTGTCCGGAGCCCAGGTCATACTGGACGGATTATTAGGGAGATTCCCGGCCAGCAGCCTCTTTTTCCGTTCCTTTTTCTGGGCCTCCATGATGTACATATGGGAGAGATGCCGGGTGTAATTCTTGTCATCATAACCGGTGTAGGCTATCCATTTTCCGTCCGGTGAGACCCGGGGCCTTCTGTCCGGCCCTTTTCTATCGGTCAGAACTTCGATGGTCTGTGTTTTGAGATCAACCGCATAAATCTCGCTGTCTCCACGAAGGTATTCGGCCTCGGGTTTTCGGATGGCGCTGAAATAGATTTTTTGTCCGTCGGAGGACCATCGAGGGTCGGAATGAGAATAATCTCCAGAGGTGATTTTCTTGGGTGTCCCTCCGAGTTCGGCATCAATCGTATAGATATGGCTGAAACCTTTGGGCACCGGCCCCCGACCATCCCTTCTCCAGGATAATCTGTCGATGATGATCGCCGGCTTGGCCCATTTGGCTCCTCGGGGCCTCTTGGGGAGTTTTACGCTCAGGAGCGGCTTATCATCGCGGATGAACATCCTGAACGCCAGCATCTTTCCATCGGGAGACCACCTGAGACTGCTGGGTGTGTTCTCCAGGTGCGTCAGCTGGGCCACCTCCCGTGTGTCCAGCCACATGACATGGATTTGAGTGGTTCCGCCGCGGTCTGACAGAAAGGCAATCTTCTTCCCATCCGGAGACCAGACAGGGGAGGAATCCCTCCAGTTCCCATGGGTGAGCTCCCGCACCCTCTGGCCGTCGACGCCGACGATCCAGAGATTGCTCCTCGACCGATCCTCCATCTTGTCCACCCATCTTCTGGTGAACAGGATGTGCCGGCCATCAGGCGAGATGCTCGGACTGCCGATAGATTCCATCTCCATGTAGGTGTCTTTAGTGAGAAGCTTCTCGCTTTTTTGCCCACCCAAGACATTCACCGAGAAGATCATCAAGATGGCCAAACTGAGCCCTAGAATTCTCTTGTCCGTAATCTACATAAACTCCTCCTTGTTATAAAAGCGAATCTATCCCCTTCTGACTTATCAGGGCATAAACAGGACTCATTACCTTGTCCTCGAAGGGATAATGATAATGTATTACAGGCGAGAAATCCTCGTCAAGAAAAAAGAATAAATCAGGATAAAACGGGGTCAAGCCCCGAAAACGAGGATAAGCATCCAGTTCAACCCGAACAGAAGGCCGAGGAGTATGATTCCCCTATCCAAGTATCGTCCGTAACGGGCGATGTATGAGGCGGCCAACGGGACCAGGAACAGGACGGTTCTGTACAGGAGTTGAAAGAAGATATAGGCCAAAGTCAACAACCCGAGACGGTGATAGGAAAAACTCGCATCCACTTCGCCATGCATGGCGGAAACCAAGGATCGCATCAGACCGCAGCCAGGGCAGGGTAATCCTGTCAGATTCTTGAATGTACACATCGGAGGTATGGATAGGGACCCCAAACGGACCGAATGAGTCCCAGGCTGGGGAGGCGAAAGGATGAGCGCCCCTACCAGAATACCGATACAAGCCAGGAGGACGACCCCATCAGAAGCTCGGTTGTCTTTAAACCTGAATGTCATGATGACCCTGTCACCTCTGAACACGCTTTTATTTGAAGGCTGTCCTCACTTCAGGCCTCATCAGCACGACAAGACACCAGATCCCTATCGGCAAGCCAACGAGACAGCAAGGACTGATACACGGGATGATAGCAATAATACTTGCCGCAACACAGAGGCTCCATTGACTGAGCTCCTTCATTTTCAACGCCGCATAGATGACAAAAGCGGCTAAGAACAGTCCGACGATAGCCATTCCCATCCCCAAGGCTCCCTCGGCAAGTTGTTCATACCGATCAGGAATCTCATCGTGCCAGAATGTACTGAGGCTGGTGCCGATAATCTCCGCAATCAAAAGGGTAAAATCGAACATGGCCCCGAGGATACCCGTCACTAAAAGTCCCGTGGAGGGACCTGACACCTGCCAGGAAGGATCGATTATCACCTGGGGAGATGTGGGTTCTTTACTCATCATGTCCTCCTTTCGCGTTTGGATCCAAACGCACTCCTTTCTGCGATGATGGAGAGAAGGCGCCGTCTAGCATTTCCTCGATTTTGAGGCAGTATACCAAATTACTCGAGCCAAGCCAAATCGAGCCGTTTTTCCCCTTGACATTCACAGTCTCTTATGATTTGAAT